>JBBQBU010000016.1:0-25142 GCA_038318015.1 Chloroflexota bacterium
AAGACATGAAGTTTTCGGAGTTACGTCAGCATTGCCCTCCCTCGAAAATGCCGGTGGGCGGGCCGCAGCCCTCACCCCCCGGCCCCCTCTCCCGCAAGCGGGAGAGGGGGAGAAGCACCGGGTTTTCATCGTCCGTGGTGCCCCGAAGGGGCATAGATACCTCAGGATGACACGGTTGTTGACGATGCTCCCAACAAGTCAGGAGCCGAAGCGCACGATGACAAGGTCACGAGTGCCCAAGTATGGAGCCGCGTAGGCGGTCGAGCGGTCCCCCAACAGTGTGAGGGGCGCCCGCCGAACCAGGAGGATCAGCAATGGCAGGCTGTCTCGACGGGATCAGGGTGCTGGAACTGGCGCGGTATCAAGCCGGGCCACGCGGCGGCATGATCCTGTCCGACCTCGGTGCCGAGGTCATCAAGCTGGAGAAGATCGGCGGCGAGGACACCCGGAAGTCGCAGCCCATCGTCAATGGTCAGAGCGTCTATTTCAGCGTGTACAACCGGGGCAAGAAGAGCGTCTGCCTGGACTTGCGGCAGGACGAGGGCAAGGCGGTCTTCTGGGACTTGCTGAAGACGGCCGACTTCGTGCTGGAGAATTTCCGGCCGGGCACGATGGCGAAGATGGGCCTGGACTACGAGTCGTTGTGCAAGGTGAAGCCGGACATCATCTTGCTGCAGGCGTCGGCGTTCGGGCAGTACGGCCCCTACCGCGAGCGGCCCGGCTTCGACCCCATCGGGCAGGCGATGAGCGGCCTGATGATGCTGACCGGCCAGCCGGTCGGGCAACCGCTGGGCACGGCCTCGTCCATCGTGGACCGGTACACGGCGCTGCACCTGACCATCGGGGCACTGGCAGCGTTGCGCCACCGCGACCAGACCGGCGAGGGCCAGTGCATTGATGTTTGTCTGATGGATTCGGCGCTGACGATGGTCGAGATTCCCACCAGCTACTACCTCTCGACGGGCGAGCAGGGCGGCGAGGCTGGCCGGCCGCCGATCCGCGCCAAAGACGGCTGGGTCATCATCTCGGCCAGTTCGTCGGCGATGCGGCGCAACATGCTGGAGATCATCGGCGAGCCGGTGGAGCCGCGCGACGACGGCACCTACCCGCCGATCTCGTCAGGGACGCGCTCCGTGGCGGTCGAGAAGTGGTGCGCCGAGCACACCGTCGAGGAAGTCTGCGACACGCTGATGGCCGCCGGCATCGTCGTCGCGCCGGTCCGCTCGACGCCGGAGGTCGCGCGCGACCCGCACGTCTGGGAGCGCGAGATGCTGGTGAAGATGGACGACCCGGTCGCGGGTGAAATGTACCTGCCGGGGCTGACGATCAAATTCTCGAAGACGCCGGGCAAGTTCGGGCCAGTCCCCACGCCCGGCCAGCACACGGACGAGATTCTAGGCGGGCTGCTCGGCTACGATGCCGGGAAGATTGAGGCGCTGCGGGCGGCAAAGGTCGTCTGAGACGACCAATCTGGCGCGCGGTGCCCCTCACCCCCAGCCCCCTCTCCCACGAGTGGGAGAGGGGGAGCAACGACGACGGAGCAACCCGCGTGCGTACAGCTATGACCGATGGCTACTGAACCGCTCGCAGCCGTGGAGATGGCGCCGGGCCTCTGGCAACTGCCGCTGCCGATCCACCGGCATTCGCTGGGCGGTGCCAACGCGTTCCTGATCCGCGACGGTGACGGCTACGCGCTCTTTGACTGCGGAGCCGAGGCCACCGAGTCGCAGGACACGCTGATGGCGCAACTGGCGAGCCTCGATGTGCCGCTGACCGCCGTCCACACCTTGCTGCTCAGCCACGGGCATGGCGACCACGCCGGGCCGGCCAACGCATTGCGCGCAGAGTTCGGCGCGCAGATCGTGCTGCACGAGCGGGAACTGGCGTTCATCGGCTACCCGAACGCCAGTGAGGCCGACCGCCAGGGGTTCACCGGCTGGCTGCACCGCCACGGCTACCCCCAGGCTGACATCGACGCGGTGCTGGCAACGTCCACCGTCAACGACCGGGGCGACCGCCGCGACGCCTCCATCCGCCCGGACCGCATCCTGACCGGCGGCGAGGTGCTGGCGCTTGGCCCATACCGCTTCGAGGTGCTGTGGACGCCGGGCCATACCCCCGGCAGCATCTGCCTGGTGGACTGGAACGAGCGCCTGTTGCTGTGCGGCGACCACATCCTGGAGATCGTCGCGCCCAACGTCGGGCTGCACCCGCTGCTGCCTGACAACCCGCTGCCGGAGTACATCGCCTCGATTCACCATCTGGCGCGGCAGCAGTTCCGGGTGGTGCTACCGGGGCACGGCGGACCCATCGCCGATCTCGCCGGACGGGTTACGGAGTTGGCCGTGCGCCACGAGGACCGGCGCGCGCAGGTGCTGTCCCTACTAACCGACGCGCCGCAGTCGGCCTTTGACCTTGCCACACAGGTCTGGGCGAAGCCGGGCCGCCGCAACTGGGCGAACATGCACCCGCACTTGCGCCGGAACGGCGTCGGGATGTTGGCGGCGCACCTGGATCTGCTGACGCGGGAGGGCGTCGGCGTCAGTGAGCGCGACGACGCGGGCGTGCTTCAGTACACGAAGGCATGAGTGACAAGTGGCGAGTTGCGACGGATGAGCGCGATCTCGTCGGGGCGTGTCGCTGACACGCCCCCGGGACACACGCCGTGCCGACCGGCACGGTCACGCACGGGTCAGGGAGGATAGGCATGGACCTGGGTTTGACGGGCAAGGTCGCGATGGTCGCGGCGTCGAGCAAGGGGTTGGGGCGAGCCTGCGCCATCGGGCTGGCGCGCGAGGGCGCAAAGGTCAGCCTGGCGGCTCGCAGCGCCGAGGGGCTGGCAGCGGTGGCCGACACAATCCGTGAGGAGACCGGCGGCGACGACGTGCTGACCGTCCCAACCGACGTGACCCAGGCCGACCAGATCGAGCGGTGGGGCGCGCAGACGTTCGAGCGGTTCGGCGGGGTGGACATCCTGGTCACGAACGCCGGCGGGCCGCCGCACGGCACCTGGGCCGACTTCCTGTCGGATGAGGCGTGGGTGCAGGCGTTTGAGTTGAACATGCTGAGCACCATCCGCATGATCCGGCTGGTGATCCCGTCGATGCGAGCGCGCGGTGGCGGGCGCATCCTGAACATTCAGTCCACGTCGGTCAAGGCACCGATCCCGAACCTGATCCTCTCCAACACGATTCGCCCCGGCGTGGCCGGGCTGGCGAAGAGCCTGGCGCGCGAGTTGGCCGACGACAACATCCTGGTCAACACCATCTGCCCCGGCGCGATCTACACCGACCGCTCGCGCTCCGGGACGCTCGACCGCGCCCGGCGCACCGGCATGACCGAGGAGGAGGCCATCGCCGAGCGCGCGGCCACGATCCCACTGAAGCGGTTCGGCACGCCGGAAGAGTTTGCGAACATGGTGGTGTTCCTGGCGTCGGAGCGCGCCAGCTACATGACGGGTGTGACGGTTTCGGTGGACGGCGGCGCGTCGCAGGCCATCTGACCGCGCGGCACGCCGGGGTGCGGATCTCACCAGCGACCGGGCGGCCCTCGGCTGCGGCCGGGCCGCCGACGGCACGGGTGAGATCCTTCGACTTCGGTCAGGATGATATGGGGGTGAGGGCTACTCCTCTACTCCCAGGCGAGGCGGGTCACGTCCTCCAGGGTGCCGAGGCGACCCATGAACCGGTACTTGATGAGCGCAGGGCGGCGCGGCTGGTGCGCCTTCGGGTCGGACAGGTTGCGGTCCACGCGTGCCACCAGGACGTGCGGCCCCGGAGCATCAAGGATCTTGTCTAGCGTCGAGGTGAACTCGTCCAGGGTACCAGCCGTGCTGGAACTGACGATGCCGCAGCCGCGCGCCACGTGTGCGAGATCGACGGCCCCGGCCGTGTGCGTCGGCTGGCCGCCGGTGATCTGGTACGCGCCGTTGTCCAGAATCACGATGGCCAGGTTCTGCGGCGCGTAGCTGCCGACCGTCGCCAGCGCGCCCAGGTTCATCAGGACCGAGCCGTCGCCCTCGACGCAGATGACGTAGTCGTTCGGGCGGGCGCGGGCCAGCCCGAAGGCGATGGGCACGCCGGCCCCCATCGAGCCGCGCATGTAGAAGTTCAGGGCGCGGTCGCCGGCCGCGTACACGTCGTTGCAGGCGTTGCCGATGCCGGTCACGACCAGTTGATCGGTCAGGGACGAGACGAACGTGCGGGCCAACTCCTGGCGATGGATGCGGGGGCTTGCGTCCGTCAAAGCGACTTCCCTCCCGTGAGCAACGGCGACACGATGACCGCCACTGGCCGGTCCGTCGAGAATGCGAGCTTGATGGCCCCAGTGACGATCTTCGCCACCTCGTCCTCGCGCTCCAGCGTGAAGTGCTGAATGTCCAGGCCGTCGAGGGTCGGGCGCAGCGCCTGGCCCATGCCGACCTGTACGGTATTGAACTCGCCCAGCTCGCCGCGCTGGCTGATGACCATCAGCATCGGAATCTGATACGGCACCGCCAGCGATCCCAGGATGTTGGCCGCGTTCCCGAGGCCGCTGTTCTGCATCAACAGCGCGCCGTTGCGGCCCCCCAGGTACGCGCCGCACAAGATGCCGACGCCTTCTTCCTCGCGGGTCGGACTGAGGACATCGAAGTACGGATCAGTCCCGGCCGTGCGGATCATCTCGGTCAGGACGGTGTCGGGGATGTGTACGAGTGTCTGGATTGCGTTCGCCTTGAAGCAGTCCAGCACGATGTCGGACCACGCCATTGATAGCCTCCCATCGGCGCAAGCGCCTGCGCGGACGCGTGCGTCACGCCGCGCACGATGCTTGCAGGCATCGTACACAGCAGCAGAGGCATCTGTCCGCGCCCTGCGACGGCAGGGGCGAGACGTTCGCAGGGCACGATCGCGTCGGGCGGGGCGGCCGGGCCACTAGAATGGGTGCGACCTGGACCAGTCGGCGCGATCTCTCAAGCAGGAGCGCGGCAACAGGATAGCCAGCATGAGAAGCTGGCAGATTGGGGCACAGCACGATGGGACTGCGTACGCTGGCGGCCTGGGGCGTCCACCTATACACGGCACTTGGCGCGCCGCTGGGCGTGTGGGCGGTGTTCGCCGCGTTCGCGGGGGATTTCCAGGCCGCGTGGCTGCTGGTGGGTGTGACGGTCTTCCTGGACTCGACGGACGGCGCACTGGCCCGCGCGGTGCGCGTCTGGGAGGTGCTGCCGACGGTTGACGGCCGCCGCCTCGACGACATCGTGGACTACTTTGGCTGGGTCATCGTGCCGATGATCCTGCTGGTGCAGGCGGGCCTGCTGCCACCCTGGGCCGCCGTGCCGCCCCTGATCGCCAGCGGCTACGGCTTCGCGCAGACCCAGGCCAAGACGGAAGACGACTACTTTCTGGGCTTCCCGTCGTACTGGTCGCTGGTCGGTTTCTATCTCTACATCTTCGACACGTCCCAGGCGTTCAACGCGGCGCTGCTGGTGTTCCTGAGCGCGCTGGTGTTCGTGCCGATCCGCTTCCCCTACCCGACGAAGACGAAGCCGTTCCGGCCGCTCACGCTGGCGTGCGGCGTCATCTGGGGCGGCATGATGCTGGCGTTGCTGGCGCTGCTCCCCGAGCCGCCGATGTGGATCGCCTGGAGCAGCCTGGTGTTCGTGGGCTATTACATCGCCCTGACGACGTGGCTCTGGTGGCGACGGCGCATGCTGCTGGCCGCCCGCGTCTGAGTCAGCGTGGGGGCCGCAGCCCTCACCCCCCGGCCCCCTTACAAACGACGGGGCCCCTCAACTGCGGTTGGATCCCCGTGTCTCCTGCAAGCGGGAGAGGGGGAGGAGCACCGGGTGTTCATCGCCCGTGATGCCCCGATGGGGCAGGGGTACCTCAGGATGACAGGGGTGTTGACGGCCCTCAGGGGTGTTGACGGCCCTAATGGACTGTCCCACAAGAGTTGCCGGTCAGGATTGTCATCCTGAACTAGCGAAGCGAAGGATCTCGCACATCCGATACGTACACGTGTGGGATCCTTCGACTGCGCTCGCACGTACGAGCGGGTGAACAGCAAGCGAGGGCTACCCGTGTGGGCGGCCCTCGCTGATGAACAGGTATGCGCCACAGCCCGATGAGTTGCCGATTAGTTGCCGTCGGCGTGCACGAGACCCGTGTCAACAATGTGCTCGGCCACGAACCACGTCTGTAGTTCGTTGGTCCGCAGCACGGCGCTAACAAGCAGGTCGTTGGTGCCGTCGTCGCCGTTCTCGTCAGCGGCCTTTGCAGCCTCGCGCACTTCCTTGATGACCAGTTCGTGCGCCTCCAGCAGCCGCGAGATCTGGACCGGGACCGGCTCGGCACCACGCGGCGGGCGCGGGATGCTGGTCGTCTCGGCCACATCCGGGGCCATCGCCAGGCTGATGCCGCCCAGCGTCTGGATGCGTTCGGCAACCTGATCCACCAGTTCCGCCTGCTCGTTGTAGTGCTTCTCGAAGAGCAGGTGCAGTTGGTAGAAGGTCGGGCCGGCCACCTGCCAGTGGTGCTTCTGGTAGAGGTCACGCAGGGTCATCGTGTCGGCCAGGATCTGGTTCAGCGCCTCGACGTTCGCCTTGCGGGCCTTGTCCGGCAGACCAATCGGGATCGACCGGAGGGTGCCGTACTTCTGGAGTTCGCTGCCGCGCTGGTGCATGATCGGCGAGGCCTTGGTGTTCTGCATGTCGCTCGCGCTGGCCTTGCCGTTGCTGCTCGCGCTGGTCTTGCTGCGGGACGGGTTCTCGATAGCCATGCGTGCTGTCCTCCTGTGATGATCGGTGCAGGCGTGTGCGGCCGGCGCATCTGGCACGCCGCCGTCGGACTCTATCCGTCTCTATCGCAAAGTGTGTGCCGGCGGCGCGTTCTGGTTGCCAGAAGGCGCAAAATCGGCCGGCAAGGGCGTCCTGGCACCGAGCGCGCTTAACTCGGACCATGCACGCCGCATTCGACTGCCTGCGCCGCCTGTACCGCACGGCCCTGGCCGGGATCAAAGCATCGGCGGAAAGCCTTCAGCAACCCGACGTGGTCTGGAACGACGAGGACCGCGACGGCTTCACCAGTGCCATCGTCCGCGAATCCGACCGTCTGAATCGGCTCGTCGGCAACCTGCTGGACATGTCACGCATCGAAGGCGGCGCGCTCCGGTCCCGGCGCGATTGGTACGACGCCGGCGAATTGATCCGCGAAGTGGCGAGCAGACTCGGGTCGCTGTTGCGGGGCCGCACGGTCGCGCTGGAAATCCCAGACGGACTGCCGCCGATGCCGGTGGACTATCTGATGGTCGATCAGGGGGTGACGAATCTGCTGGAGAATGCCGTCAAGGACACGCCAGCCGGCTCGCCGCTGGATGTGCGCGTGAAGCGGGCAGCGCGACAGCGTGCGCGTCTTGATCGTGGATCACGGGCCGGGCATCCCCGAGACGAAGCGCGGCACCGTTTTCGACAAGTTCGCGCGGCTTCAACAGCGCGAGCGGTAGCACGTGCGACGTACCGCACGATACTCTCCCAGACACGGTGTCTGGCGTTCAATGCTGGGGCGGCCCTCGTACCGACGGCTGGGTTGCCAGGAAGTCGGCGGCGACCTCCGCACGTTCGTACGCGGAGGCGGTGAGCAGCCGGCGCGCCTACTATCGGTTCGCGAGGCCGGGCGTTAGGTGGCCGTCTGGCACGTCGCCAGCGCCGCAATCGCCCTGAGGGTGTCGTCGAACGCCTGATGCTGGATGCCGGGCACCAGCATGGCGACGCCCAGACAGTACTTACTGACGCCCGTCGGCAGCGTGCCGCGCTGCGACATCAGTTGCACAAACGGCGACGCATCGTCCGGGCGGCTCCGCTTGACCTCGGCGATGACGACGCCCGGCAGGATCATGGCGCGCCCGTCATAGGCAAACCGAAGGCCCAGGTCCAGCGTCAGGCGCTCCGGCGTGTGCCGCCCGGCCAGGGTGATGCGCTCGAAGTCGTTGCAGACCTTTGGCTCAACGTCTCGCTGGTCGGCCGGCACGTTGGCGGCCAGCAGCGCCCGAGCACCCGCCGTCAACACCGTGACCGGGCTGTCCGTCCGGAGCCGCGCCTTCACGATGCGCCCCTGCTCAGTCCGCGTCTTGACCTCGAAGAAAGCCAGGCCCGTGTCGAGGTATTGACGGCTGCGGATCTTGTGGCGGACTGGTTCGTCCGCGTGGTGCCGGCGGTACAGGTCGAACGCGGGCGTATCGAAGTAGCGGGTCCGGTACTGATGCAGCAGGCGGCCGTCGATCTCCAGCACTCGATAGTCTTGATGTAGCTGCGTCAGCACTGTCAGGGCATCGGTCGCGCTGATGAGGTACTTCGTGTCGAAGCGGTCGAGCAGCGCCACGGCATCCAACTCATCCAGCGTCACTGTCTCGAACTGCGCGAGACTCTCCGTTATGTTCTGTTCACTTGCAGGCCGTGAACTGCTCATCATCACCCGCTGCATGTTCACCGGGCGATACACGATCTGTTGTCGCGGTGCTCGGTCCATGATCCGTTCCCTGTACTCGGCAAGCATACCGCACAGGTTGTGTGCAACGGTGTGCCCCCTGCCACGCAACTGGCGGCAATGCGGCATTCCAGGCGCGCGCCCAGGTCGCCAACAGGAACACGAACACCAGTTTCGAGCCTGGGGATTGTCTCCATTCGCGACGACCGAGATCGGGGTGACAGCCAGCGCGAACGCAACCAACTGCTACCATCGCGGACCGCGCCGCCTGTGTGGGAACTGTCGGCTGACATTCGGCTGAACGCCGTACCCCATCATCCTGTTACGGGATACGGCGTTATCTGAGGCATGAGTAGCGAATCCGCAGCCCTTTCTCGTGACGGTCTCGGCCTGCTTCACGCGCAGAGTCGGGTGCTGGACGCCCTCACCAGCGGCTGCACGCTGGAGGGTACCGCCGACGCATTGATGCAGCAACTTGGGATTGGTGCCGGCGCGTTTCGGCTCGCCCTACTCGATCTGGTGGCCGGCGGCTGGATCTATACCCACACGACCAGCGAGGGTGTCGTGACGATCGGTCGCGAGCGCCGCCAGCACGACCAGGGGCCGGACGGACGCGCCGAGCGCCGCCGCCCAGACCAGCGCCGGGTGACGTCGCGCTGGGAGCACCACGAGGTCGCGCTGCACGCGTAGTAGGCCGCCTCGCCGCTCGGCACGGCGGGCCTGCGTCAGGCGCTCAGCTACTCGACTTCGTTCTCCCAGACCTGTTCAGGGCGCTGGCGCTTACGGAGCACCCGGAACGAGCCGTCGTCTTCAAGCATCACTTCCGGCGACTGCGGGTACGAGTTGTAGTTGATGGTGGACATCGCCGCGCAGTACGCCCCGGCCCCGTCCACCACCACGAGGTCGCCCACTTGCGGCCGGCGCGACCGGCGTGGAGCCAGCGCCTCGGGGTCGCCGGGGGCTGGCGTCAGGATGTCGCCAGACTCGCAGCACGGCCCGACGAACACCACGTCCACCTCATCGGCCGCCGGCGCGCCGGCCCCGGCCAGCACCGTGATGGGGTGCTGTGCGCCGTAGAGGGCCGGCCGGGTGACTTCGGTCATGCCGGTGTCGAGCTTGGCGAACAGGTAGCCTTCGGCCCCGGTGTCTACCACGTCGATGCAGGAGGCGACGACCGCGCCGGCCCGCGCCACAAGGTACGTGCCCGGCTCGATCTCCAGGTGCAGCCGCCGTCCGAGCCGCTCCTGAAACTCGATCAACTCGCGCTCGACGTGGTGCCCTACGTCCTGCATGTCGGTCGTGACTTCGTTCGGCATCCGCCCGACCTTGAAGCCGCCGCCCATGTTGACCGTCGTCACGTTCGGTAGCCGCTCGGTGATGTCGAGGGTCATCTTCGTGACACGCTTCCAGACCTCGGGGTCAGATCCCGAGCCGATGTGACTGTGCACCGTGTCAATGTTCAGGTCGTACTGCTCGGCGAGCCGCACCACCTCATCGAAGTGCTCGTACCAGATGCCGAAGCTGGAGGCCGGGCCGCCGGTGTTGGTGCGTTTGGTGCCGCCGCTGCCGAGGCCGGGATTGAACCGCACGGCCAGCCGTCCGCCGGGCGCGAGCTGGCCGTACTGCTCGAGTTGGTAGAGCGAGCAGGCGTTGAACCGGACGCCGCGCGCGATGTGCTCCGCGAGCCGGCGCGACGGTGCCTGTGAGGTGAGCTGAATCTGATCGGGCGTGAAGCCGGCCCGCAACGCCCGCTCAACCTCAAAGTCGCTGGAGGCGTCGATGTGCAGCCCCAGGTCGCGGAACAGCCGCAGAATACCAATGCTGGGATTGGCCTTCATGGCGTAGCGGAGCGTGAACCCGAACGGGGCCGGGAAGTCGCGAGCGGCCCGCGCGGCAGACTCGAGGATGCCGCGGTCGTAGACGTAGCAGGGCGTCCCGAACTGCTCGCGGACGGCGGCCGCCTGCTCATGGGTCAGAAACGTCGCTGCACTGTTCCTCACGCTCAATCGTCCTCGGGCGGTGTAGTGGTCGCGGCAGACACCCGCCTCACGCGAACCGGTGCCGTAGTTGTAGCCGGCGGCGACGTGCCGGTGCCGCCTGGGCCAATCCCCTCACCCCCTAACCCGCAAGCGGGCGAGGGGGAACAGCATTCCTCGCCACTCGCCACTTGACACGTGCTTGGGGCACACTTGCCCCGTCTGAGCCAGCCCGGCCACACGGTCACTTTTGCGCCGGGCGTCTGGGAGGCAACCGGTGCAGGGCATTGAGGCCGCGCGCGGGGCGACCGCACACTACGACGATCCGGATGTCGTCATCGTTGGGGCTGGCGCTTCTGGCGCAGCGGTAGCCTGGAGCCTGGCGGCTGCGGGCTTCAAGGTGGTCTGCCTGGAACAAGGCGGCTGGGTCAACCCACACACGCTACCGCACCAGCAACAGGACTGGGAGCTACGCCGCCTGTCGGACTTCAGCCCCGATCCGAACGTGCGGAGCCTGCGCGAAGACTACCCCGTCAACGACACTGCGTCCACGTTCAGCCCGCTGATGTTCAATGCGGTGGGCGGCAGCACCATCCACTGGAGCGCCCACTTCCCGCGCTACCATCCGTCAGACTTCCGGGTTCGCACGCTGGACGGCGACGGCGACGACTGGCCGCTGACCTACGACGAACTGGCATCGTTCTACGACCTGAACGACCGCATGGTCGGCGTGTCGGGGCGCAACGGCGACCCGGCCCAGCCACCGCGCTCGCCGCGCCAGACGCCCCCGCTGCCGCCCGGCACCCTCGGTGAGACGATGGCGCGCGGCTACGACAGGCTTGGCTGGCACTGGTGGGCCGCCGACAGCGCTATCCTGAGCGCGCCGTACAACGGCCGGCCGGCCTGCAACAACTGCGGCCCGTGCGACGTGGGCTGCCCGACCGGTGCCCGCTCCAGCGCCGATGTCACCTACTGGCCGCTGGCGCTCGGGCTGGGCGTCGAGCTGCGGACCGGCTGCCGCGTCCGCGAAATCACCGTAGACGAGCAGGGCCGGGCGCGCGGCGTGCTGTATTACGACGAGTCGAGCGTCCTGCACGAACAGCGCGCACCGCTGATTATCCTGGCGGCGAACGGTATTGGGACGCCGCGCCTGCTGCTCAACTCGCGCTCGAAGCACTTCCCTGAGGGACTGGCGAACCGGCGTGGCATGGTCGGCAAGTGCCTGATGTTCCACCCGTTTGGCACCGCCAGCGGCATCATGCCGGAGCCGATGCAGAGCTTCGCAGGGCCGATAGGCTGCTCGATCTACAGTCACGAGTTCTATGAGACGGATGCGTCGCGTGGGTTCACTCGCGGCTTCCAGATGCAGGTGGTCCGCGAGACCGGGCCGCTGAACGAGGCGCTCGGCGGTGCGACGGCGACGCGCGTGCCCTGGGGCAGCGGCCACCACGCGGCGTTCGGTGAGCGCTTCGCGCGGGTCATCAACATGGGCATCATGGGCGAAGACCTGCCCGAACTGGTCAACGAGGTCACGCTGGACCCGACCTTGACCGACCGCGACGGCATCCCCGCGCCGCTGGTGCGCTACCGGCTGAGCGACAACAGCCTGAAGATGATGGAGTTCGCGGCGGCGCGGGCCACGGAGGCGCTCGAAGCGGCCGGGGCGATCAAGGTGCTGATCCGCAATCCGCTGAAGCAGTCTGGCTGGCACCTGCTGGGCACCTGCCGCATGGGTGACGACCCGGACAACTCGGTGGTAGATCGCTGGGGCCGCGCGCACGATGTCCCGAACCTGTTCATCGTGGATGGCAGCCTGATGGTCACGAGCGCGGCGCTCAACCCGACCTCGACGATCCAGGCGCTGGCGCTGCGGACCGCCGACTACATCCAGCGCGAGCGCGCGTAGCCCGCCTGCGTCTCGCCCCCTCACCCCCGGCCCCTCTCCCGCAAGCAGGAGAGGGGAACAGGAGCAGTCACCATGAGCCAACCAGGGAACCAGCCAGACAAGCAGGAGCGTGCGGCAGAGCCGAACGTGGCCGGGCCGCAATCCGAGGCGGCCGTCACCAGCGCTGTACCGACGACGGCAGTCTTCCCCGTGCCGCATCCGACCGTGTTCACCGCCGAGCAGCGGACGCTGCTCCGGGCCGTGCTGGACACCATCGTGCCAGCGAACGGCGCGCTGCAAGGTGCCGGCGGCCTCGGCGTAGATGCCACGATTGACGACACGTTGGCCCAGACGCCCGGCCTGCGCCGTCTGCTGCTCGACGGGCTGGCCGAGATCGCCGTGACCAGCGACCGTGAAGCCGGCCGGCCGTTCGAGGCGCTCGACGCTGCCGCGCGCGAAGGCGTGTTGCGGTCGATTGAGGCCGCGCAGCCGGTCTTCTTCGCCGCCCTCGTGGAGCACACGTACCGGGGCTACTACACCCAGCCCCAGGTGCACGCGGCCATCGGGTACGCCACGCACCCACCCCAGCCGCTCGGGCACGCGCTGGCACCCTTCCGCGAGGAGTTGCTACAGGTACAGATGCAGCGAGCACCGTTCTGGCGGCCCGCCCCCGCCCGCCCCACATCAGGACCCTGGACGAAGCCGCCTCCCGAGTCGGCTACCGTCTTGTGGACCCACCCCGGGAGCCTCGACGACGATGACTGACACGAACGGCAACAGTTTGTTCGAGCAGATGAATGCGATGGGTCACCCCGAATGGGAGGGCGTCGCGATCACCACCCACGCCCATGGCGGCGGCGATTGGCGCGTCGCCCGGGTCCGTCTGTCCTCTCAGATCCGGCGCGACCCGCAGGCGGCCCTGGGCCAGCGCTTTCCAATCCGGATGTGGGAGATCTACCATGCCGACCAGGTCACGTCAGACCACCCGCTGAGCGGGTCCAATACCCCCTGGATGACGGTGGTCACGGAGCCTGATCAGGAACGACCGATCAAGATCGGGCTGGCCCCGACCTTCGAGCTTGCCATCAGCCGTGCCCTGGCGGAGGCCAGCAGCGACCTAGTTCTGTTGCTGAATGATGGGGCGATCCAACAATGGGACTCAGTAATCTGATCGACCAATACGTCATCGAAGAGATATTGGAAATCTGAATGAAGTGGCTGGAGAATGCCAGTCACCAGGACCACGACCGGTATCTGGACGCGATGCCATGCAACGTGACGGGCGTCGCCGTGCCTTGACGCCGGCCTCGCGCTTCAGCCGCCACCATCGCTCGATCCTCGGCGCTGTCACCTCGAACCGCGCCGCCACTTCCTTCCGTAGCCGCCCTGCCTCCGCCGCCCAGACCAAATTTCTCCCTTCCGGTGTTCCGAGCGGTACGTGGCAGAGACATTGCCAGGGAGTACCTACACATGAGTGACCGGCCGGGCAGCACTGGCGGCCCATCCGCGAATACCGGGCCGTGCCTTGATGAGGCATACAAGCGACTGGCGCGGCTGCACTACACCATCACCATGGCAGATGCCGAGGGCGAAGCGCTGCAACGGCGGACCATCAATGACTTGATGGATGTGTTGGAACTGCTCGAGCCGCTGGTGGCTGACCGGGCCGAGACCGCTGACAGCCGCTCCACAGGCGTCTAGCAACAGCGTCAATGAGCGCTTGTTCCGCTGCTCCGCCTAGAGGGGGACGGCCCCCGGTCCCTGCTGCGGCGGGTGCGAGGCAATGGTTTCTTCGGCGGGGTAGCCGTGCTGGCGGATCAGGTCCAGGACCGCCAGCGCATGGGAACGGTCGCGCGTCTCGACGATCAGGTCAAGTCCGACCTTGCCGATGCCAGTGTACGGCCCGAGCCGGTGAATGCTGATGTGGATGATGTTGATGCGTTCGGCGGTCAGCAGTGCCGTCAGGTTGTGCAGCCGTCCCGGCTGATCGTCAAGCCAGGTCCGGACCGCCAGATAGCGGCCGGCGCTGGCAAGCCCCTGCTGCAACACCTTGCCGAGCAAGTTCGGGTCAATGTTCCCGCCGCTGATAATCACCCCGACGCGCCGCAGTCGGGCAGGGATGGCCCCCTCGAGGACGGCCGCCAGCGCCACCGCGCCCGCGCCCTCGGCCAGCAACTTGTGGCGCTCCAGCAGCAGAACGATGGCGCGGGCAATCGCCTCGTCGTCCACCGTCACGATGTCGTCCACCAGCCGATTGATGATCTCGAACGCCAGCGCACCCGGCCGCTTCACCGCGATGCCGTCCGCGATGGTCGAGGACGGAGCCGTCATCAGCCGGCCCTGCCGGAACGACTCGGCCAGGGCCGGGCTGCCGCTCGCCTGCACGCCGATCACCCGGACGTTCGGGCGCAGCGCCTTCGCGGCCACCGCGATGCCTGAGATCAGCCCGCCGCCGCCGACCGGCACGACAATGGCGTCCAGTTCCGAACTATCCTCGATCAGTTCCAGCGCAACGGTCCCCTGCCCGGCGATGACGTAGGGGTCGTCGAAGGCGTGAACGTAGGTGAGCTGTCGCTCGGCGGCCAGCGTCACGGCGGCGAGGTGGGCGTCGTCGTAGGTCGGCCCGTCAAGGACGGCCTCGGCTCCCTGGCGCTGGATCGCCGTCAGCTTCGCCAGCGGGACCGTTGTCGGCACCACCACCGTCGCCGAGATGCCCAGCAGCCGGGCGGCCAGTGCCACCCCGAGGCCGTGGTTCCCGGCCGAGGCCGTGATGACGCCGGCGTTGCGCTGTTCCGGGGGCATCGCCAGCAACCTGGAGAGCGCCCCTCGAATCTTGAACGCCCCGGTGTGCTGGAGGTTCTCCAGCTTCAGCACTAGTTCGCGGCCGGTCAACTCGCTGAGCGGCTCCGAGAGGTCAGACGGGGTGCGGCGCACGTACGGCTGGAGGCGCACGGCGGCGGCCTGCACCCGCGCGAAGTCTATCGGCTGGTCCGGCTGGTCGGCGGGCTGGCTGGCTGGTAGGCCGGCGGCCTGCGCGCGTCCCCGCTGCGACTCGTCGGCCTGGCCGCGCACTGATCCGTTCGTCGTCGCACCCTCAGCCGTGTCTGTCACGTGTCTGCTACTCCTGACACTCGTGGCATCCGAGTACCGCCAGCCCCGTTGTACTCGCCCGCCAGCCTGCGCCACACAGCCACAGGAACGGCCCCCGTATTATGGGCTGTTATCGCGTTCGGCTGGGCAGCGGACTCCGCGCCAGCAGCCGGTTCGTTACCGGCCCGAGCGCAATCGCGAGACTGCCCGCGCCGATCAGCCACAGCCCAACCTCACGCGTCGAGCCGGGCGGCAGGCGGGTCATGCCGATCAGGAGCGCCACCAGCGGCACGACACCCGCTACTACCAGCACGAGCGCCAGCCAACGCCCGCCCACACGGCTTGGCAACAGGGCCAGGACAGCCGCTGCGCCACCGCACACTGGGAAGAAGTAGACCAGCGCCCGCAAGCCTCGGGCTTCCCAGGGGCTACCGCTGCTCCCTGGTATGAAGCGGCGCAGATCATCAGTGCTGCTGAGCAAGCGCCCGAGTGCCTCGCCTGACAGCAGGATCCCCTGCCCGCTAACCTGTGTCCCGAACCAGGGCATCCAGAATGCCGCCGCCAGCGCCAGTCCACCGACCAGCGCCAGGACTGCGCCCAACGGCAGTGAAGGCCCGACATCGCGCGGACGATCAGGGGCGTGGCAGATCGGGCAGCGCGCATCGTCTTGCACGCCAGCAGTGTACCCCTTGCCGCGTGCCTCGTAGGGGCGAAACGCTGTTTCGCCCGCCGTCATGCGTGGCGTGCCTCGTAGGGGCGCAACGCTGTTTCGCCCGCCGCTCATCGACACGGGCGAAGCAGCGACGTGCCTTTCAGCCGCCGCTGACGACCCGCCCGCCTCGCAGCACCAGCAGGCGCGGCGGGTGCGCGGCCACGGCCTCCGCGCCGTTTTCGGCGTCCACGACGACCAAGTCGGCCGGTGCCCCAACCGCAACGCGCCCAGGCTCCAGCCCGAGCAATTGCGCGTTCACGTCGGTGATGGCCGCCAGCGTGCGGGTCAAGCCGGCATCCGTGCGGAGGTTGTTGCGGTACGCCACCAGGAACGCTTTCTCTAGCACGTCGCCCCGCGCAAACGGCGACCACGAGTCGTGCACATTGTCGGAGCCAATGCCGAGCATGACGCCCGTTTCCCAGAGCAGCGCCGCCGGCGGCACCGGCGAGGCACCAGACGCCGCCGTGATCACCGCGACGCCCGTGCGGGCCATGCGCTCCAGGACCGGCTGCACCTCGGCAGCCGGGCGGTCCCCGAGCGCGAACGCATGGCTGACGGCGACCTTGCCGGCGTAGCCAAGCTTCTCGGTCCAGGCGCAGATGCGGCTGATCTCGAATAGGCCCAGGGTGCCGCCGTCGTGCAGGTGGATGTCGATGCCGACGCCGTAGCGCGGCGCGAGCGTGAACAGCAGCGTGAGCTGCGCCTCAATGTCCCCGTCGTAGCCGGCCGGGTCCAACCCGCCGAGGACCGTGCAGCCCAGCTTCAGCGCCTCTTCGAGCAGTTCACCGACGCCCGGTGTGATCGCGCCGTCCTGTGGGAACGCCAGCAACTGGATATCGACATCAGCCGCGTACCGTTCGCGGACCGCCAGCAGCGCTTCGACCGACCGCAGCCCCAGGCCCGGTGTCACATCGGCGTGGCTCCGCAGCGCCAGCGTCCCGAATCTGCGCGCCGACTCCACGAGTGTCGCCGCCCGCTCTTCAACGGTCCGCGTCGTCTCCGTCGCCAGCAGACGCTCGGCGGCGGCCACCCGCTCAGCCAGGGTGCGCGTCTCCGGCAGCCCGATCCACGGCTCGCCCATCAGCGTCTTGTCGAGGTGCATGTGGGCGTCCACAAAACGGGGCAGGACGACCCGCCCACCGCCGTCGAAGGTGCGCGGTGCAGCCGGCCTGCCCTCCGATGCGGCGGCAGCGTGCGGCCTGATCTCGGCGATATGCCCGTCGCGCATCACCAGCGTGACCGGGCCGCTGCCGTCGGGGAGTCGCACGTTCGTCAGGATGGCGTCGTTCGTGGGGGCCATGCTCTCTCCACTCGGCAGGCGCGCCGGCACGCTACTGAGCGACGGCGCGCGTCCCATGCCCGATGGTAGCTTGCGGAACGGTATCCTTCAGCAAGAAGGGACTGCCAATGCCGCAGTTAGGCGACCGCGCGCCGTACAACGGACCCGAGACGCCCTTGATGCTGCTGGGTCGCGAGCCTGGCCCGGACGGCACCTACGGTCGGGCCACACCGGACGCGCCGTTGCCGCGCGACCCAAACGACCCGGCGCTCTGGCTGACGGGCCAGGGGCGCGCCAACGCCTGTGGCACCACCACACTGGCGTACGTCCTGCGGTACCTGCTGGGGCCGTCCGCGCCGGACCGCGCCAGCCTGGACCGCGCGATCCGCCGCGCCGACATCTTCTCGGCCCCGACGCGTCTGGTGGACTGTGCCCGCCGCCTCGGGCTTCACGCGGTCGCCTACAACGGCATTGACCTGGATGCCGTGCTGCGCCTGACTGACCAGGGCGTCCCAGTGATGGTGCTGATTGATACGACGCCACTCGATCTGACCGACACGGCCAACCTGCACTGGGTCTGCGCGGTGGCCCATGACGGCGACAGCATCGGCATCTACAATCCGCACGGCTTCCAGCAGGCACTTGACCGCGCCAGCTTCGAGGCCGGCTGGCGCGAGGCCCGGCTCTTCGGGCTGCCGGCCTGGAGCCGCTTCGCCATCGCCGTGGCGCAGCCTGGAACGGCCCTGCCGGACCCCGGCAGCCGTGACCTCGCGGCCCTCGGCGCGAACTGGGCCTCTGGCGGCGTCGCCGGCATCGTGAACGGCGCGGTCAGCCTGCGAGCTGCCGTGACTGGCGGCTCAGCAGCGGCGGCAGCGGCGGCCATCCCCGGCGCGCTCGGACTGGTCGTGCCGGCCGCGCAGACGGTCTTCGGGGCCGGGCTGCTGCTCGGGGCGGCCCTGGTGCGCCGCCGCTGACACTGTAGCGCCGGTCCCGCTCCCGCGTCGGGGTGAGCGGGACCGGTCAGGAGTACGGTCCTGCTCGATGCTTCACGGCGCATTGAGCAGGATCAGCCTACGCGGAGCAACCTGACACCAGGATCGGGCCGCGCGGACGCTCAGATTTGCATCGCCTCCCACTCGTGGCGCAGCAGCCCGTAGTGGAGAAGGTCGTAACGACGGCCCTCGCGGTGGATCATCTCCCGCGAGACGCCCTCGGGCCGAAACCCAGCTTTCTCGAACGCTGCCACCCCGCGCTCGTTGTACGAGATCGTGGTGAGCCAGACCCGATGCAGGTTGAGTTCGTAGAAGGCGTAGCGGAGGGCGAGGCAGATGGCGTCGCTACCGTACCCTTTCCCCCAGTTGGCGGAATCGCCGATGGCAATGCCGAACATCGCGGTCTGGTTGGTCCACTTGATCGTGACGAGGGCGACGGTGCCGATCAGCGCATCGTCAGCCAGGGTCCGAATGCGAAAGGCGTACGCGTCTGGCGATTGGAGAAACGGCGTCTCCCAGGCGGCGAACGCCTCGGGCGACAGCGGACGGGCCGGATCGTCGTCGGCACTACGGAGGTGCTGATCGTTCTCGCTCCAGCGAGCGAACGTGTCGGAGTCCTCTGGACGAGGGGCCGCGAGGCGGACCAGCCGTCCGGCAAAGAGGGGCGGGAATTGCACGGGAGTGCCCTTTCAGCAGGCAACAAACGCAGGAAGTAACACAACAGACCCGCCGGGAGCGATGCTCGACGGGCGAGAACGGCCGCACCAAGCGATATCCCACGAAAGGGATTAGCGGCCGGAGGTTACTTCCCGGGCAGGCACAGGGCACTCCACGAGTGAACGTCTGCGAGAAATGATACGCGCTCCGCCACCTCGTGTACCAGGACCGGTGCGCGGCGCGCAGGGCTATCGCATAACCTTCTGTCTACTAGCGTCAAATCGTGATTTCTGGGCAGACGACGGCGTCCCGAGAGCAGCGATCCGCCCGAAACTTCATCGAATTGGCGTCAACAGGCATGAAGAGGACCCGTCCCCGGTTGATCTTGATTCTCAGCACCGCCCATTACTAGCCGGAGTGGGAAGCTCAAAAGTAATGCGATAGCCCTGGCGCGGCGCGTTGGGCGAGACGGGCGTGCCGGCGACACGCCCCTGCCAGGACCGCCTCTCGTAGGGGTTTGCCGCCGGCGAACCCGCACCCGGCTCGGCTGCTACTTCTTGCTGGCCCCAAACACGTCGTTGGCGATGTCCAATGCCGTTAGGCCGGACGGGAAGCCGCAATAGGCGATCAGGTGCACGATGGTCTCGGTGATCTCCTGCTGACTGATACCCTGCGCCAGCGCGCCGCCAATGTGCCCGCGTAGCTGCCGCTCCTTGCCCATCGCCACCAGCGCCGCAATGGTCAGCAGCCGGCGGGTCTTCAGGTCGATGTGAGAGCCTTCGCGGCCCCAGGTGTCCCCAAAGCAGAACTCGACGAGCTTGCGCTGCACATCGTCGGCCTGCTCAGGCGGCAGATTCGGGAACCGGTCGCGGCCCGGCCCCGGGCTGCCGCCACCGATGGCGCGCATCGTGTCGGCACCGCGCTCGTACATGTCGCTCTTGTTGTCGTCGGACATCATGGCCTCCTTCTGATCGTCAGCGGTCCTGCGTACTATTCGCCCGGTGGCCAGGCCGGCATCGTACTGCCGGCATTGCGGAGAACAGGTCCGCCGTCCTGCTAACAGTAGCGGGCGGCCCGTCGCCTGATCCAGCATCGAGTGTGACAACAACGGGTTCCCGATCTGCTCGAAGCTGCCGGGTGCCACGATGGAATGCTGCGACGCCGTGTGCATGTCGCGGAAGTAGCACGGAGCGGGCGGCGGCGGTAGATCGACGCGCCGCCGCCGGTCGTGTAGGCGAGATCGACCGCCCGAAGCGCGTGCTCGGACGCCGTGCTGTTCGCCAGCCGCGTCAAGGCGCTGGTCCGGGGGCTGAATCGGCCGGTCGCGCAGGCCTCGGTCCAGGCATCGCGCGTCGTCTCCCTCACATAGGCCGGCCCGCCCCGCTCCAACCCCTCGGCCTGGGCTACGGCTGCCCGCACCAACGGCCGCTGCCCGCACCAGCGACTCCGCGCCGCTGCCGGTCTGCGGTTTGTCGGCCAGCACCTCCACCAGCGCGTCCACCGCCGCCCGTGCGTTAGCCCATGAACCCCGGCACCAGCGCGACAAGCGTCAAGACGCCAGAGACGATGAAGACCGCCGCCGACCCGTACTTGATGGCGCGCGTCGGCAGGCGCTTGCCCGCCACCATGCCGACCATCACTGCCAGCCCGTCTGCAATCACCATGCCGAGGGTCGAGCCGATCCAGACCGGGAAAGCGTCGCGGAACTGGCTTGCCAGCGTCACGGTTGCCAGCATCGTCTTGTCGCCCAGCTCGGCCAGGAAGAAGGCGATAGCAACCGTCACGAACGGCCCGAACCGGCGCATCTTGGATGTCTCGTCGCCGTCCAACGAGTCACCGCGCAACGTCCACATGCCGAAGCCGATGAACGAGATGCCCGCCGCGAGCGTCAGCCAGAATGGATCGAGCACCAGCCCGAGCGCCTCACCGATAGCGACGGAGAAGAGGTGGACGACCAGCGTCGCGACGAAGACGCCGGCCAGCACCACCCGAGCGTTGAAGCGGGTCGCGAACGCGAGCGCGACCAGTTGGGTCTTATCGCCCATTTCGGCCAGGGCGATGAAGACGAGGGACTGAAGAAAGGCCAACATGACCCCAGAACTCCAAACGTGCGCCTGGGTTCGAGGTCAAAATACAAAATACCCTCGACCCACCTACCCTGGCACCATCGTGACGATGGCAGATCCAGGACTTTGGGCCGAAGGTCTGGCTGAACGAGCAGACGTATTGCTCGGTGGTTGGACCAGGGTCATCCCCAGTGTGTTGGCCCAACCCACGGCCGCAAGGCCGGCAGTTACTCCCCTTCGGAGCGCACTTGCAGTGTACCACACGCAGCGCGTCCTGTGAACCTTTTCAGCACGGCGACTGCCTCGGCTGCTGAAAGGCACGGACGGCCCCTGCCCGGCGAACCGATGTCCGGTCAGGCGGACGGGCCGCTCACGGACGGCGGGGCGTCTGGCAACCAGATCCGAAACAGTGCCCCGTCACCCTCGACGCTCACGACGTCGGCCCGGCCGCCATGGAGGTCAACCAGTTGGCGGACGACGGCCAATCCCAGCCCGCTACCACGGTGCGGCGAGTTCCGGGCGCGCTCACCCCGAAAGAACGACTCCCAGATGCGAGGCAGCTCTTCCTGCGGGATGCCGGTGCCGCGGTCCGCAACCTCCAGCACGATCCACCCCGCCTCCCTGCTGACGCGCACCATCACCGGCCCATCCGGCGCGTGCCCGACGGCATTCCCGATCAAGTTTCGCAGCATCTGCCCGACGCGCTTCGGGTCAGCGAAGGCGACCAGCGGCCCCGGCCCGATATCGAACTTGAGACGCTCGCGCTCGGCTGGCTCCGGCCAGGTCTGCACGTGGGTCTGGACAACCGCGCCAACGTCCATCGACGTGCGGTCGAGATGCAGGCGGCTGCTCGTCATCCGCGAGAAGTCCAGCAGATCGTCAACCAGCCGGATCATCGTGCGTGAGCCGATGAGGATCTCGCCGGCCATCATGGTCACGTCGTCAGGGCTGAGCGACGCTGCCCTGACATGCAGCAACTCGGCATAGCCGTGGATGAGTGTCAGCGGCGTGCGTAGCTCGTGCGACACCGTTGAGAGCAACTCGGTCCTGAGCAGAGCGACCTCTCGCAGCGCTTCAGCCGAGGCCGCTTCGTCCACCAGCCGCGCATGCTCGACGGCGATGGCCGACTGGTTCGAATACAGGTCGAGCAACTGAAGATCAGCCGTGCTGAACGTGCGGGCGGGGCGGTCTTCGGCCACCACCAGCACGGCAATCAGCCGGCCACTGGCGTACAGCGGTGTGGCCACGGCAGCCACGACGCCGGTGTTTGAGAGCAGCGGCAGCAAAGACTCCCGCGCAGACGGGCCATCGTTCACCACCACCGCACGTCGCTGTTGGATCGCTCTCCCGACGACGCCCTCGCCGGGGTCCACCCGCTGCGCACCGAACCACGACCCGAGGCCGTGCCAGGCGCGCGGCGTCAACACCCTGGCGGTGGCGTCCCACCACAGCACCACGCCGATGGGCGCATGCAGGAGCCCGGCCGCCTGCTGCGCGATCAGCGGCAGCAGGGCCTTCAGGTCCAGCTCGCGGGTCAGCGCGGCGGACAGACCGTGGACGGTTTCCAGTTGCTGGCGACGGCGTTGCTCGCGGCGGAACGATGAGGCATGCCCCACACGCAGTCGGCGTTCATGCAAATGCTCGTCCGTCTTGCTCCGGAAACCGATGTAGACGCGCGCCAGCAGCAGCAGCCATCCCACGGCCACGGCGGCCTCGGCCACGCCAACCCGGGCAGCCTCGCGCTGCATGGACGCCACCCACACGATGACCGTTGTCAGGAGCAACAGCACGGCCGGGGCGACGAATCGCCACGGCGCGCGGACTCGCCCGAGCCCCACCGGCCGGGGCAACGGCTCCGGGTGCGCCCGCTCCTCAATGGCGGCCACGCTGATCACCCCGAGTGCGGCAAACCAGAAGGCGTCGATGGGGTGCCCATGATAGTACGTGCCCTGAAGCATCAAGGCACCGCGTGCCGCGTCGCCGGCCACCATCACCGAGAGGCCCATTAGCAGCGGCGCGGTCGCCTTGCGCGTGTCGGCCTCCCGCAGCAACGCGAAGAGCAGACAGCACACCAGCCCCAGGTAGCCTAGCGGATTCGCCACTGCGACGGCCTGTGTCAGCGGGTCGGTGCCCAGCAGATCGAAGAGCGGTGCCAGCACCAGTATCCAGGCAACCGCCACCAGGGCCGACATCGCCAGCCAGGTGTCGATGAGCAAGATGCGTCGGCCGACGACGCGCGGCTCCAACGCCGGCCGCAGCAACACGCCGGCGAATGCCAGCGGCACCATCAGCAGGTGCCCGACATCCGCAATTGCTGGCATACCCAGCACGTTCGCGCCCAGCAGCCCGGCCAGCGCGATGTACGAATCGGCCAGTCCGGAGACGGCCAGCCCCGCACCGAGGAGCGTCCAGGACAGGCGCAATCGGCGGGCAGTGTGGGCACGAGCTGTCTTGAGTACGAGAGCGGCCACTGCCAACGTCGCCAACGCGCTGCCTGACGCGTGCACGAGTACCCGCGCCGGTGCTGCCGCAATGCCGCCCAACGAGAAATAGACGAATACGACTGTCGCAACGATAGCAACAATCAGCATTCGCTCATACGGCACCTGGCGGGCGCTCCGAGCTATCAG
Source organism: Chloroflexota bacterium (assembly GCA_038318015.1). Taxonomy (GTDB): domain Bacteria; phylum Chloroflexota; class UBA6077; order UBA6077; family JACCZL01; genus JADZEM01. The sequence goes on from JBBQBU010000016.1 coordinate 23,750, forward strand.
GGTATTTCGTCCCACAACAACCTATCGACGGATCAGCGTGAACTGCGACCTTTGTAGAGCACAGGCGGGCCACAAGCCCAATCGCCGCGAGTACAGCATACGGAGAGCCGCATGCGCCCCTCGGTCCCAGAAGGTCTGCTCACGGTAAAGATACGGTTACTTGCAACACTTTGGCCCAAGACCGCGCATGCGGGCAACAACAGCCGGCAAGCCCGCCGAGGGCGCCACGCGTAGATATGACTAAAACGTCCGGATGTATCTGGCAGGCAGACGACAGCGAACAGCATCGCCAGTGTATGCAGTCAACGCACTGTTGCCATGATACGGACGCACCGTCACCACACCGGCGCGCCCACGATGTAGGCGCGAGACGGGCCGCATTCAGGCAGACTGGTCTGCGACAGGCAGCGTGTTCGGCCGGTCGTCCACGCCGTTGGCCGTGCCGTCGGTCGCACCCGCCGACGGAGACGCATTCCCGCTCGGTGCGGCAGCCACGCCGCCATCCGGGCTAGTACCAGCCTGCTGGTCCGCCACGCGCCGCAGCAACGTCCGCAATTGTCCCTGCTCGTCGGCAGACAGCCCGGCTAACAGGCTCCGCTCGGCGCGGGCCACGGCACCAGTCGCCCGCACCAGGCTGGTTCGTCCACGGCCGGTCAGTTCCACGCGGTAAGCGCGGCGATCGTCGGGGTCAGCCGCCCGCACCACCAGCCCCAGCCGTTCGAGGTCGTCCACCACGCCAACCATCGTTGTGCGGTCGATGAGCAAGCCGCGCCCCAGGCTTTGCTGGGAGGCCGGTCCGTGTTCTGCCAGCGCCATCAGGATGCCGTAGTGACGTGGTCGGAGGCCTAGCGGCGAGAGTGCACCAGCCAGCAAATCGGTTGCCATCCTCGAAACCCGGCCCGCCAGCAAGACCGTCGATGCCATCAATGCGGCTGGCGGTTTGACCGCGTCTCCGTCGTGGACTCCCATGGCAGTCACCTCCGCATGATCGGGTCGCCGCGCGCCGACGTGCGCCAGTGTAGCGCGAACGAGGGTCGGGTGTTAGGGGTCGGGAGCTGGGATCTGAATGCGTGCCGGCGACGCGCCCCTGCGTGCTTCGCCACTCGGCTACACTGTCGCTCGTTGGTGGTGCCCTGGTCCTGCCACAGGGGGGATGTTCCATGCCTACGCCTCACTTGCTCCGTGCTCTGCTCGGCTGCGCCCCACCTCTGGCTGCGCGCAGGCTGCCGTCGTTGCTCCTGGCGCTGGCCCTGATGGTTGGCGCTGGAGCCTGCATGTTCGGGCCGCTTGCCGCAACCGCCAGCGCTGCTGACCTGTTCGCCGAACTGCGGAACTTCCCCGGCGTCGTGCTGGTGCCGCCGGCCGCGCTCCTGCCGTTCAGCGACCTGGACCC
>JBBQBU010000017.1:0-25048 GCA_038318015.1 Chloroflexota bacterium
CTACCATCCCGTTGACGATACGAGCCGGCGGGAGAGACAGGCGTGGCGGAATCGGATCGGGAGCGCTGGAACCTGCGGTACAGCGAGCGACGGGCGGCCCGGCCGATGCGCTGGGAGCCGACGCGCTGGCTGCCCGAGATCGCGGCCGAATTGCAGCCACCATTTAGCGGCGCGCGTGCGCTCGATCTGGCGTGCGGCCCCGGTCGGAACGCCGTCTGGCTCGCCGAACAGGGCTGGAAGGTGGATGCCTGGGACATCTCAGACGTGGCGCTGGGGATGTTGCGGCACGAGGTCGAAGACCGGGCCGCGCAGGGCAGGCCGCTGACGGTCCGGCCGCAGGTGGTCGATCTCGATGCCGCGACGATCCCACCGGACACCTACGACCTGATCGCCAATCTGTTGTTCCTCGACCGGCGGCTCTGGCCGCAGATGGCTGCTGCGTTGCGGCCCGGCGGCCTGCTGGTGTTCGAGACGTTCGTGGAACTGCCGCACGGTCGCCGCTCGGAGGTCAGCCCGGCGCACCTGCTAGCACCCGGCGAGTTGCGGGCGGCGTTCGAGACACTGGGCCTCGCCACGCGCACCTACGCCGAGGACGACGAGCGCGGGACGGCGCGGCTGCTCGCCCAACGCTTGTAGCAGGGGCACATGGATCGTGCGCCACCTACTGGCCGCTCGCCGGCTCGCCAGAGGCGCAAGGACAATGGGCATGGGCGGCGCAATCAGACGGCCGCAGGGCCAGGAAGACGGCCTGCGCCGTGTCCTGGCCCTGCACCGCTTCGCGTCAGCGCGAGGGACTACCCCCGACGGCGGCGCGTCACCTCAACGTCACCGTCGTCGTTGCGCTCAGCCGTGATCGACTGGGCGTACCACTGGCCGTCTTCCTTCCAGGCCACCACCGCGATGCAGGCGTCGCCAGTCAGGCCGGTGTCCAGCGCGGTTGCGCCAGTCAGGCCGAAGCGGTGCAGGCCGTTCGGGCCAGCGCCCGCACCGTGAATGCGAATGACCACATAGTCATCGCCCACGGTCACCACGCAGCCGTGGAACGTCTCCCACTGCTCGACCTCCGCCGACACGGGCGTGATGGCCCCGGCCGGTCCCATTGGCGCGCCCAGCAACACGAACGCTGCCGCCATCGCCACGAATCTACGCACCAGCATTGCCGACCGACCAGGGCCAGACCACCGACCGAGCATCCAGGACATAGCGCCTCCACCAAGAGATCCCCGTATGTGCACCAGACAGATGGTGCCTACCAAGCATCAACGGCAAGACTGGCGCGAAAGTGACGATGATCATCTCGATTCCGTGCGCGCCCACGAGAACGCCCCCGGCGTCCCGATGGGCGCCGGGGGCGTTCGCAGCGGCAGCGACTGCCTGCCACCACGGCAGGCGCAGACGGGTGGAATCTAGAAGTACGAGGCCAGCTTGGTCGCCTCGCGCTCGCGGAATGCCAGGTTGATCCGCAGCCGCTCAAGGTGCTGGTCGAGCGTCTTCTGCCCCTGCCGCACGCGCGGCACGCTGAAGAATGCTTCGATATCCGGCACCAGCGCGGGCAACGAAAGCGCAGTAATCCCGGCCAGCATCCGCACGTGCGTATTGTCGGGGAACCGCGCCACCATCTCGTCCCAGTGCGTCTTGATGAACTCCCAGGCCAGTTCGCCGCCGTCCAGGTTGCCCATCAGCGAGCCGATCAGGAACGGCGCGTTCTGGGTCCGAATCTCCGGGGTCATCGCAAGGTCAAGCGTGCGCTGTACGAGCCCCCGATCCTCGAAGTTGGCGAGGCTGAACAGGTACCGCTGCTCCTCCTGCGGCGACGCCCCAGCCGCCTTGTAGCGCGACCAGAAGAGGTCGTACTCCGCCGCGCCGCCCGTGTGCGAGGTGATCGCGATGACGGCGGGCACCACGTCGCGGTCAACCGCCGACCGATCCTGCACGAACGCCGCGTGCAACTCGCGGGCGCGGGCCTGGATGGCCGCATCCTCGCCGGTGGTGCCAAACGTGGCGATCAGGGTACCGCGCAACTGCGCCGTCAGGTCGCTGTCGCCGGCCTGCCGCTCCCAGCCCAGTTTCGCCACCGACGGCCCGATCAGGTCGCGCAGGAACGCCTGGAGCTTCGGGCGGTCGGCCGCCGGCATCATCCGATTCAGGAACTCCAGGCCGCCCAGCAACGCCACCCAGACGTTCCGGTCCGTCTCGGAGCCGAACAACTTCGCCATCGCCAGGAAGTCCGTCACTGGAGTCAGGCCGGCCACCACGGACGCCCAGGTGTCCGATACCAGGTTGAACCGCTCGACCGCGCTCAGCGAGTCCTGCAAGGTCGTCGTCAGGCCGGACAGCAGGTCGGGGCTGTAGCGGGTGCGGAAGAAGCCGCTGCCGCGCTCGTTCGCCACGACCCAGTCAACCGCAGCGCCGAAATCAACGGTGGTGGACTGGCCGTCAAGCAGCACCTTGCGCGTTTCGATGCCATCCGCTGTCTTGACGCGCATCATCACCGGCACCTGCCAACGCGCGGCGGTGTCGTCCTCGCTGGCGAGGTAGCGGAACCGCTGCTGCGACAGCGTCAGGCCGTTGCCGTCCGCCGTCTTTTCGACGCTGACGACCGGGTGCCCGCCCTGGAAGATCCACGAGTCCATGATCTTCCGGCTCGGCTCGCCGGTGGCCTCCTCGATGGCGTCCCAGAGGTCCGTCGTCTCGGCGTTTGCGTACTCATGCGTCTTCAGGTAGAGCGCGATGCCCTTCTGGAACTCCTTGCCGCCGAGGTACTGCTCCAGCATCCGCAGGACCGCCGCGCCCTTCTCGTACGTGAGGATGTCGAACATGCTCTCGCACTCTTCGGGGCGGCGCACCGTGAACTCGATGGGGCGGGTGCTGTGCAAGCCGTCCGTCAGCATCGCCACCGATCGGCTGATGCTGAACGTGTTCCAGCGCTGCCACTCCGGGCGGAACGCATCGACCGCGAGCATCTCCATGAACGTGGCGAACGCCTCGTTCAGCCAGATGCCGTTCCACCACGTCATCGTTACCAGATCGCCGAACCACATGTGGGCGATCTCGTGGGCGATCACATCGGCCACGCGCTCCAAGTCGGCGTGCGACGCGGTCGCAGTGTCGGCCAGCAACGCGGTCTCGCGGTAGGTGATCGCGCCGAGGTTCTCCATCGCGCCCGCCGCGAAATCCGGCAGCGCGATCATGTCCAGCTTATCGCCAGGGTACGGGATGCCGTAGTAATCAGCGAAGAAGCGCAGGGTGAACGCGCCGACCTCCAGGGCAAAGTCGGCCATGTGGCGCTTGCCCGGCACGAAGATGATCCGCAGCGGCGTGCCGTCCACGTCCACCGCGTCGGTCGCCTCCAGCTTGCCGACCACGAAGCAGACGAGATACGTGGACATCTTGATCGTGTCGGCAAACTTGACGGCCTTCTTGCCGTTCGGCAGCGCCGTCTCGGACACTTGCTGCCCGTTGGAGACGGCCATCAGCCCGTCGTCCACCACCAGCGTCACGGAGAAGACGGCCTTCATCTCCGGCTCGTCCCAGCAGGGGAAGGCACGGCGAGCGTCCACCGCTTCCATCTGCGTGGTGGCAATCACCTGCTGCTCGCCACTGGCGTCGGTGTAGGTGCTGCGGTAGAAGCCGTGGAGGCGGTCGTTCAGGACGCCGTTGAACGTGAGGGCCAGCGTCCAGGTACCGGGCTGGGCAGTATCGCTCAGAGAGATCCGGGCGCGCTCCTGGTCGGCCACCATCGAAACGGTGGCGGTGAGCGTGTCGCCGGCCCCGTTCGAGAGCGTCACGGCCGAGATGTCCATGTCCACGGCGTTCAGCAGGATCTCGGTGACAGGCTCGGAGATGGCGAGTGTGACGCGCTCCTCACCGGTGTAGATGAAGGCGCTCAGGTCCGGCGCGAGCGTCAGCTCATAGCGCTGAGGCAGGACGCACTTGGGCAAGCGATACGTGCTCTCGTCGGGCGGTGCGGTCTCGGCGATAGCCGGTTCAGGCACAGCGTCTCTCCCCTACATCGTTGGTGCGCATGGTGGTGCGAATTGTCTGGGAACGTTCCTCATGCCGCCCCACGCCGATCAGCGCAAGGCAACCTCGACAACTGCTCTGTCTTCGGTGGTCCGGATCTCGGCCGGCCTCGTCCCACCGCTGTGGCGTTGCGTGAGGCACATCCCGTATGCGTGGAAAGAGTATGACGAGCCATCGCCGCTCCTGACCAGGAAGCGAATGCTGGGCGTCGCGTGGGACACTCCCGTGGGCGGCCGATCGCGCCGGGAGACACGCCAGGTGGCGGTACCGCACCTGATCAGGCATTCCTGCAACCTCGCACCGACATGTCGGCGGCCTCTGAGAGTAGTGGCGACCGAGAAGGCCGGTCGGGCAGGTGAAAGCGCAGGTGCTCGGCCGCGAGTACCACGCGCGTAAGCCGGACGCGCACCCGCAACGGAGCGGCGACTGTGGCACAATCGCGCGGTACACCCGCGAGCAGACACCGAACAGGAGCCTGGGATGGCGATACGCGAGGCCGACGACGCCCGGCCAGCCGGCAGCGCCGCGACAGTGGCAACCACGCCCGCACCCGCAGCAGGTACGTCAACGGTCGCCGATGGCGCCGCGCCTGCCGCGCTGGTCCCCGGCGACGGCGAAGCGGGCGAGCAAGTCACGCTCCAGAGTCGGCGCGGGCGCGTCATCCTGGCGGGCTTCACCACGGCGCACTTCTCCCACCACGTCAGCAACAGCATCCTCAACCCGTTGCTGCCGTTCATCCGCGACAGCTTCGCCCTGACCTACGGGCAGTCTGGCTGGCTGGTGTCGGCGTTCGCGGTCGCGCTGGGCTTCTCCAATGCGCCCATCGGCATGCTGGCCGACCGCTTCGGCGCGCGGCTGGTGGTCGTCGGCGGCCTGATGCTGACCGGGCTGGTCAGCGCGGCGGTGGCGCTCTCCGGTAGCTACTGGCAACTATTCGGGCTGCTGATCCTGCTCGGGCTGGTGTCCGGGTCGTACCACGCGCCGGCCTCGGCACTGATGGCGCGGGTCTACCCGGCGTCGTCGCGGGGTGCTGCGCTCGGGCTGCACATCACTGGCGGGCACCTCAGCTTCTTCGTGGTGCCGGCCGTGGCGGCGTGGCTGGTGACGCTGACGGGCACCTGGAAGACGCCGTACCTCTGGCTGGCATTCGCGCCGATCCTGGCGGGCCTCTGGCTGTGGCAGTTGGCCCCGAAGGACCATACGCCGCCAGCCGGCAAGACGGACCGACTGGCGGTCTTCCGCGAGCTTGGTGGCATCGTTCGGCTGGTCGGGCCGCTGGTGTCGGCGTCCATCGGGTTCCAGGTGGCGCAGGCGGCGCTGATGGCCTTCATGGCGCTGTATCTGGTGGACGTGCGAGGGATTGAGCCGGCCTGGGCGGCGGTGTTGTTCGGCGTGCCGCAACTGATCGGGCTGCTCGGGTCGCCGCTGGCCGGTCTGCTCTCAGACAAGATCGGGCGGCGTGGCGTCATACTGATCGCGCTCGGGATCATGGGGCCGGCATTCCTGGCCCTGACACTGGTCCCGAACGAGGTCATCGTGCTGCCGTTGGTCGTGATGGGCGTCTCGGCGGCGATGCGGCTGGTGCCCACCGAAGTGCTGGTGATGGATACCGCGCCGGCCCACCGCCGCGCGACGGCGCTCGGGGCGTATCACATGCTGGTACAGCAGTCCGGCGGGCTGGCCGCGCCGGCACTCGGGATTCTGGCAAGCGGCATCGGCATCGGCCCGGCTTTCGGTGGCGTCTGCATGACGCTCGGAGTCGCAAGCATCGCCGTGGTGCTGTTTGGCCGCAAGCTGTAGCTGCGCGTGTTCCTCACCCCCCGGCCCGATCTCCTGCTTGCTGTAGAGGGGGAGGCTCTCAGAACCAGCGGCAGTACATGTAGCGTCCGAGGTACCAGCAGCGGCAGAAGCATCTCTGGAGTGCGAATCATGGCCCCGACGTTCAGTGCTACGGATGAGCTTGACCAGTTGCGCGCGGCCACTGACCGGCTGCTGACGCGCATCGCCCTGCTGACCGAAGCCGATACACGCGGCCCGTCGGCCCTGCCCGGCTGGACGCGCGGCCACGTGCTGACCCACATTGCGCGGAACGCCGACGCCCACTGGCGCATGACCAATGCTACACTGCGCGGCCATTTGGTGACGATGTACGAGGGCGGCCGGCCGGCGCGGACGCGCGCCATTGAGGAGCAGGCCGGGCGACCGGTCGAGGTCCAGGTGGCAGACGTGCGCGCTTCGGGCGAGCGGTTGCATGCGCTGTTGGCCGGCGTTACCGGCGACGGCTGGGAGTGCCTGACCCAGCCGGGCGGCGACGGTACTGCTACACGGTCGGTGCGCGGCGGCCTCCTGAGCCGCTTCCGCGAAGTCGAAGTGCACCACCTGGACCTGGACTCCGGCTACACCTCAGCCGACTGGTCGGCGTGGTACGTCGAGGCCGATCTGTCGGAGGTCGTCCAGAGCTTGCCCGGCTGGGCGAAGGACGCCCCGGCTAGCATCTCGTGGCAACTGCGCGACGAGTCGAGCGGCGCGGCCTGGACCATCGGCACCGGTGGCGTGCAGGATGGCACCGGCGACGCGACGCACGCCGTCCGTGCGCCTGGCCATGCGCTACTGGCGTGGCTACTCGGCCGTCAACCCGCAGTCACTGTCACCGTCGAACGCTCCGACGACGAGGCCGCCGCGCTGGCCCTCCCGCGCTACTTCCCGTTCGGCTGACTCTGCGCGGCCGACCCGTCAGCGGGCCTGGATGCGGCGCAGCGGCACGGCGTCCGCCTCGGAGGGGACGCCGGGCGGGCGCGGAGGCTGCACCGTCACTGGCAGCCGCTCGCCGTCCGCCCCGACCACACGCACAGCCAGGATGTAGTCGCCAGGCGTCAGGCCCGGGTCGAGCGGCAATTGGTAGGAGACGGACGTGCGATCTTCCACGGTCCACGTCGTCGGCTCGCCAGTCGGCTCCAGCGGCAGCGTCAGGCTGGTTGGCCGGCCACCACTGACGGGCCGTAGCTCCACCACCACGCCCAGGCCCGGCGGTAGCGCCTGGAGCGGTCGCCAGCGCAAGCGCAACTCCAGCCGGCGGCCGACGCGCGGCATCGCCGTGTCCAGCCCGTAGCCGTCCAACGAGAGCAGGCCGCCGTACACCGCACCGACCGGCGCGCCCGCCCGCGTCGAGTAGACCCAGGCGTACGGCACGCCGCTCAGCGTGACCGTGTGGTCGGGCACCCAGGCAAGTAATTCATCGTCGAAGAAGGGCGGGCGCTCGCCAAGCTGATTGTTTCGGAGATAGACGACCAGCGCGTCGTATACGCCCGCGTCGTACCCCTCGGCGGGCGCGACGCTGCCGTTCAACTGCGCGTCGAGCACCGTCGTGTAGATCTCGCCGGGCATGGCGGCGCGCATCCGGCCGCCGTTCGGGTGCTCGTTCAGGTAGCGGGCGGCCTCGTCCAACCCCTCGCCCCACCCGTTGGCGATAGTCCGGTGCGCGGCCGGATTCCCGCCCATCAGTGGATTGGCGTACGTCAGTTCGTACGGCCACGCGCCAACGACCCACCAGCCGCCGCAAAGAATCACGGCCACAACCACCGCGCCAGCCACCCAGGCCCGCACGCGCGCCCGCCCTGTGCTTGTCTGCGCCCGGCTCGCCAGCAGCGCCACGATGCGCCACAGGCCCAGCCCGGCCAGCAGGTCCAGCGCCGGGAAGATCGGGAGCAGGTAGCGGTCGAAGCCCTTGGCGGCCACCGTCATCGCCACCCCAAAGCCAAGCGCGAACACCAGTAGCAGCGGCACTGCTCGGCCGCCCGGCCAGCGCCACGGCGGCACCAGCAGCCCCGCCAGCCCGAGCCAGAGCAGTGGCGTCGAGCGCAGCAGCAGCACTAGCGGATAGAACGCCAACCCCGCGCCCTCGTCGTCGGCGGCAGCGGCGGCGTGCTCAGCGTTCGCGTTGTCGCGCACGAAGCCCAGGAAGCGCGTCACGGTGTCGCCGGGTGCACTCCAGACCGCCGGCCAGACCACAACAACCGTCACAGCCGTCACCAGTGCCCAGACGCCGAAATCGCGGTACGCTGCCACCATGCGCGCCCGGTCAACCGGCCGGCCCCGCTGCGGCAGCAACAGCAGCGGCATCAGCCCCAACAGCATGATCGCCGGCGATTTCGAGAGCAGCGCCAGCCCGGTCGCCACGCCGCAGAGCAGCAGGCTCCAGGTGCCGCCGCCCTGCCAGCGGTACAGCCCCGCCATCAGCGCCAGCGTCATCCACAGGGTCAGCGACGCGTCGATGTGCACGAGGCGCGAATGGGCCAGGAAGAACGGGTCGAGCGCCAACAGACTGCCGCCGAGCAGGGCCGGCCACGCCCCGAACAGCCGCCACGCCATCAGCCCGAGCAGGCCCACGCCCAGCGCCGTCACCAACCCGAACGCCCGGCGGGCAGCCGCCAGCGCCGGCAGAAACGACGCATTCTGGCTGACCTCGCGGCGCGACACCTCCCGGCGCGACGGCGCAAGGTCGCGGGCCAACGGTGCGCCCATCCCGAGCCACGCCGTCCACATCGTCGTCACGCCGGGGTGCCCGGTCTGGAACGTCTGGGCAAACTGGCCTGTCTCGATGGCCCGCCCGAACGCGGCGCTGCGCCCGATCCAGAACAGCTCGTCTGTCGTGACGAAGCGGTCCGTATCCAGCACGCGCGGCGGCAGCGCCAGCAGCACCAGAAACCCGGCCAGCACCAGCGGTCCGAAGCGCGCCCAACGGCCAGCACCAGCGCCGCAGGTGCCGCCCGGCCGCTCCAACGCGGCCGGCTGCACCAAGTCCGCCCGGCTCGCCATCAGCGACCGAGCGCCAGCAGCCCGCGCACATTGGCCGCATCGTCGAGGCCCGTCACCTGCGCGATCAGTGCGTCGGCTCGGGCGGCGTACGGCGTGCCGGCCACCAGCCCCAGGAACTTCGCCGTCAGTTCGGCCTCTGTCAACGGCGACTCTGGGTCGCCCTTTGCGGTCAGTACCTCGTACTCCAGGCGGCGGCCGTCGTGCAGCAGCATCCGCACGCGGGCCGGTAGTTGCTGGGGCACTCTGGCGTCCAGTTCCGGGTCGAGGCGCGCGGTCGTCCGCGTCATCAAGTCGCGGATGGCCGGCTCCATGATGCGCTCCTGGGCGAAGTCGCTGATGCCGAGCGCGCCGTCAGTCAGGGCGCGGGCGACGCAGTACTGCACGCTGAACTTGGCCGCGTACGGGTGCGCCGGCGCCTGGTTGTCGCATAGGTCCAGCGTGGACTGGTACGCGTCAATCTCGATGCGGTCCACGTCGCCGGCCGACAGCCCGAACTCGCCGCGTAGCTCCAGCGCGGCGTCGACGGCAGCGTGCGTGTGCCGGCAGGATGGGTACGGCTTGATCGACGAGCCGGGCAGCTTCCAGCCATCGCCCAGGCCGGCCGTCACGGCTGACGGCGTGCCGTCCGGGGCCGTCGCCGCGAAGAACCCCTGCCGCCCCTCCAGAATCTGCCGCGCGCCGGTGAACCCGAGCGCGCCAAGCTCGGCCGCCAGCACGCCGTTCGCCGCCGCCCGCCCCGCGTGCAGCACTTTCGACATCGCCCCATCAGCGATGAACTCCCAGAGGCCGCCTGCCTGGGTGCCGGCGTTGCCCAGTGCCCAGGTCATCCGGTCCTCGTCCAGGCCCAGCAACCAGCCGGCCGCCGCCGCAGCCCCGAAGACGCCGCAGGTGCCCGTGTTGTGCCAGTGGAAGTAGTGTGTCTTGCCGACCGCCTCGCCCACGCGGATGGCGACCTCGTAGCCGAGGGTGACGGCCGTCAGCAGGTCGCGGCCAGACGCGCCGCGCTGCTCGGCAATCGCCAGCGCCGCCGGCACGATGACGACGGCAGGGTGGATGATCGCCGCACGGTGAACGTCGTCCATCTCGACCACGTGGGACACGACGCCATTGTGCAGCGCCGCCACCTGCGGCGAGCGCCCGTCTGCCAGCCCCAGGCACGACGACGTGCTGGCCGGCTGCGCGCCGGTGTGCTCCAGCATGATCCGCCCTGGCACGCTGTCCAGCCCCGCGATGGCCGCCCCGAGCCAGTCCAACACCCACCACGCGGCTGTCTGGCGCACAGCGTCCGGCACGCCGGCTGCACGGGTACGCACGACCAGCCCGGCAAGCTGCTGGGTCATGCTGGCGTCAGGCGTGGGCGACGCGGCCAGCACGTCGGCCATCTGCGACGCAGGAGTCTGGAGTTCGGCAGTCATTGACGGTTCCTTCCTTCGTGATTGGCCTTCGTGATTGGCCCGCTTCGCACGCCCGCGCTCGTCACGTCGTCAGCCGGCGCGTTGCTGGCTACTTCCGGTCGCGCGTCGTCTCATTCGTCAGGCTGTTGACCTCGTTCGGCTCGTCGCCGGCATCCACGGATTCGGCCATGTAGCGGCCATCCACCAACAACGCACGGATGGTCAGACAGTCTGCCGACAGGGCGTCCATCATCGCCGGCTTCAGCCACGAGGTATCAATGATGATGATCTCGTGGCTACCAGTCTTGACCAGGATGGTCGATTCGGTGCGCTCCGTGACACAACCGGCAAAAACGGTTCGGTCGTTGGCCTGTGCCGACCCCGCAGAGGCCAGGATTCCGGCACTCACCAGCGCGGCCATGACCAAGGATCGCAGCATTTCGTCACCCCCTCAACCAGACTGTCGTGAACACCGTGAGGACAACCCGCAAACTGCCGGCAATACACCAGGAGGCTTGACAGGTGGCCCAAGTCGTCCTAGACTCGGAACAGGCGTGCGCGGAAACAGCGATGACGCGCAACCGGCCACAGATACCCGCGCCTCATGGAGTACCGTGCCGCTGCAACGTCTGTGCGATTTTGCCCTGCCTGCCCGGCGACGATTTCTCGCCCGAGCAGCGGTGCACCGTACGTCAGAATTGGGTACAGCATGGCACGATACCGTGAGCAACGAGGCGGTTGCGAGACCGCAGGACGGTGTCGTTATGGTCGGCTGTGCGACCGGCTCGGCCATCGCTCGATTCTATACCACGATAGAGACGATCAGCGAGCAGGCCACGGAGGGGTGGCGACGCTCGACGCTGTCGGCGAAGGAGACGCGATCGCAGATGGTAGCTCCAGAAGCGGATACTGCACTGGTCCGCAGTCGGCAGCCCGGCCAAAGCGTTGGTCGGGCTAGGTCCGATGCCCGCGATAGGCGGCTGTCTCGTCGACCCACTTCGGTCCACGAGACAGCCGCATTGTCGTCTGTCCCACAACGGGGTGTGGCAAGAATTCGCCAGGGCGCGGTATTCTGTCAACGGCGGCCACTGAGCCGGCCCCGCTCTCTCGCCCTCTTCAGATGCGGTTGCCCGGTATTTCCGGCGCAGTCGCGTCTTTTCTGGGACTTGAAGCACGACCGATGATTATCGACGAACTTCGACTGGATGGCGCAGGCGCAACGAACGACCGCGATGGCTATGCGGCCGAAAACATGGGTCCGGAACTGCACGACCTCGAGCAGATCCGCGTTGAAGCCGAGCCGGAACCGGCAGTGCCGGCACCAACAGCTGACCACAGCGATACCAGCATTGATTCCCCGCTCGGCATCTACTTCCGCGACATTGCGCGCATCCCGCTGCTCACCGGGGACCAGGAGAAAGACCTGGCCCGCAAATTGGAGCGGGGCGAGTTGGCGAAAGTCCAACTACGGGACTGGCAGCCGGACTCGGACGACGACCTGTCGCAGCTTGAACGCGACATCGAAGTGGGCGAGGCCGCTCGCACCACGCTGATGGAGTCGAACCTTCGGCTCGTCGTCTCGGTAGCGCGGCGGTATCTCGGGCGTGGCCTCCCGTTCTCCGATCTGATCCAGGAAGGTAGCCTGGGCCTGTCGCGCGCCGTCGAAAAGTTCGACTACCAGCGCGGGTTCAAGTTCAGCACCTATGCCTACTGGTGGATTCGGCAGGCCGTCACGCGGGCCATCGCCAATCAGAGCCGCACCATTCGGGTGCCCGTTCACATGATCGACCAGATTGGTCACGTCTACAGCAAGTACCAGGAGCTTCAGCAGAAGCTCGGCCACGACCCGAAGGTCGAGGAGCTTGCCGAGGCGATGGAGATGACGGTCGAGAAGGTGCGCGAGGCGTTCCGAGCCTCGGCCAACCCGATCTCCCTGGAGACTCCGGTCGGCAGCGACGAGGACAACACCCTCGGCGATCTGCTCTCCAACCACCAGGAGGAAGCGCCCGCCGATGTGGCCGAGCGGACGCTGCTGTCGGACTACCTCGACGACGCGCTTGAGGAGTTGACGCCGCGAGAGCGGATGGTACTCCGGATGCGCTTCGGCATCTCGGACCAGCGGCCTCGGACCCTCGGGGAAATCGGGCAAGTGATCGGCGTCAGCCGGGAGCGCGTCCGCCAACTTGAAGCCGAAGCCATCGCCAAGCTGCGGCGGCCGAATCTACGGCTCCGACTGGCCGAATACCTCGAATAGCAGCTTCCAGCGGCTGCAACGCGCAACAGTGAGGGCGGCACCTACTTCTGGGCCGCCCTCGCGCACGTCCTGGCTCTGGTACGATTGTGAGGCTGACCCTGTCACCCTGGACCGCGCCTGCGACTCAGGGAGACCGTGCGGACTGTCACACCAATGATTGATCTTGACCTGCCCACCGCTACTAACCTGATCCAGGGCCACCGCCTGAACCTGATCCGTCGGGGTGCCGACGGCTCGCTTGTGATGTCCACCGACGGCTGGCGCTTGGTGTCCGTGTCCGACGAGGCGCTCACCCTGACAGCCGATCCACCGGCTCCGCCCGATCACCCGCCGACGGTTATCCCGCTGGCAGAGATCAAGCGAATCACCTGGGACCGGCTAGAAAAGCAGAAGGCGCGCTCTCAGGTGCGCTTTCACCTGCAATGCGGGGACCGGCTGACCTTCAGCGGTCGGCTGCCCGACCCGCCCGCCTCAGTCTGACCGCCAGGGGACTGGAGAAAGTTGCCCCTCGCAATCTATCTCGCCGATGCGCCGCTCGGTCAGTCACCGCCGCCATCGCCGCCACCATCGCCGTCGTCGTCGCCAAAGATCGACCCACCGTCAGTATCTCCCTGCGAGCCGAGCAGACGGTGGAGTACAAACACTACCCCGAGCGCGATGGTAGCCCATGCGAGGGGATCCTGTGGCATAGCGCACTCCCCGACACCCGGCTTTGCCTCAGGAGATATCTGTGGTGCCCGGTGTCTCCCTACAAAGCACAACGCAGCGAAAGGGCCGAGCGTGATGCTCGGCCCCTGTGGCTTGACGGGCAATGCATGAGAATGCCCCGCTGAAGACACTGCTGGCGCGCTCCTGGCCGCTGAGGGCCTGGAGAGCGCGCGAAACAGCGTGGGTCAGCGCTTGGTGTACTGCGGAGCCTTTCGCGCCCGCTTGAGGCCGTACTTCTTCCGCTCCTTCATGCGCGGGTCGCGGGTCAAGAGGCCCGCCGCCCGTAGCACCGGCTTGAGCGACTCGTCAGCCTTCACCAGCGCACGCGCCGTAGCGTGCACAATGGCACCCGCCTGCCCGGTGTCCCCGCCGCCCATGACCTTCGCCAGCACGTTGTAGGTGCCAATCATGTTCGTCAGGCGCAGCGGCAGGGTGATATGGAACTGGTGGAGCGGCCGCGGGAACCGGTCCTCCAGCGACTTGCCGTCGATGATGACGTTGCCGGACCCCGGCTGCAAGAGCACCTGCGCGATGGACGTCTTCCGCCGGCCGACCGCGCTAAACTGGTTCCGACCGGCGTTGCGGTCCCTCACGATGTAGCCTCCTCGTCAGTCGCGGCGGTCACGGCAACCTGCCCCTGGTGCGGGTGCGTGTCGCCAGCGTAGACATGCAGCTTCAACAACTGCTTCTTGCCTAGGTCCGTGTGCGGCACCATGCCGCGCACCGCCCGCTCAATGACCCGCTCTGGTCGCTTCTCAAGCTCAACCTTGATCGGGGTGGTCTTCAAGCCGCCCGGATATCCCGTGTGGCGGTAATACTGCTTCTGGTCCAGCTTCTGGCCGGTCAGGGCGATCTTCGCGGCGTTCAGCACGATCACGTGATCCCCGCTGTCCATGTGCGGAACGAACGTTGGTTTATGCTTGCCCCGCAGGAGCTGTGCGACCCTGGACGCCAGCCGCCCGAGCGGCACACCGGAGGCATCGATCACATGCCAATCGCGTGTGATCTCCTTCGCCTTCGGCGAGAACGTCTTCTGCATCCTGTCTCTCCTCATGACACGCCCGTCGCGCGTCGACCGCCGATCTCGTCACTCCTGACGGAGGATCGGTCCCCAGGGCGCCACCCAGGCCCCTGCTGCTGCATGTCGTTCGTTGCAACCGTCGCTTGAGATCTAGACGCAAACTCGTCTGGGTAGTCTACGCGAGTGAGCATCAACCCGTGTGGCGGAGCGTTCACGCCGGCCCTGCGGCGGTCCGCCGCTTCGAGAATCGTCCCGAATTGTGCCGGTTCGAGCCGCCCGCGTCCCACCTCGATCAGCGTTCCCACGATGCCGCGTACCATGTGGCGCAAGAATGCATTCGCCGTGATCTCAAAGCCGATCAGATCACCTTCCTGCCACCACGCCGCCCGCTCCACCTGACGGATTGTTGTCCGCCCGGCCGGTTCCTGTGACCGATGCCCCAGGAAGCTCGCGAAGTCGTGCGTGCCCACCAGCCTGTCGGCCGCCGCCTGCATGGCCGACACATCCGGTCGGTCGTACAAGTGCCAGGACCAGCGCCGCCACCAGAGGTTCGGGCGCGGGTGGCTCCAGATCAGAAAGCGATAGTGGCGGCGAAGTGCCGACCGTCGTGCGTCAAACGTCGGCGGCACTTCTGCCGCAGCGTAGACCTGCACGTCGTCTGGGAGGCGGGCGTTGGCCGCGCGCTGAACTTCATGGGCCGCAAGTCGTCCCCGCGTGCTGAAGCTCACCACCTGGCCGCTGGCGTGGACACCGGCGTCCGTGCGTCCGGCGACCGCGACACGCACCGGCTCCCCGAGTGATCGGGCGAGCGCCTCTTGAAGCACCTCCTGTACCGTGCGGCGATTCGGCTGGATGCCGAACCCGTGATAGTTCGTACCTTCGTAAGAAAGATCGAGCCGGAATGTCCGGCTCACTGCATCATCAGCGGGCATGGCCCGAAGCTAGGACACCAACTCGACCTGCGCCATTGGCGCGCCGTCGCCCTTGCGGGGCATCAGCTTGATCAATCGAGTGTAGCCGCCCGGCCGCTCCGCGAAGCGCGGCCCAAGCTCGTCGAACAGCTTCGACACGACGCGGGTGTCGTACACCTTTGTCCGCGCCAGCCGCCGATGGTGCACATCGTTCGACTTCGCCAGGGTGATGACCTTTTCCACTTCGCGCCGCAACTCGCGAGCCTTGGCTTCGGTGGTGCGGACCTTCTCATAGCGGAGCAGGTCCGTGATCTGGTTGCGGATCATCGCCAAACGATGATCCGTCGGCCGGCTGAGTTTCCGGCCGCCCATCTGGTGTCGCACGTCTCCTCCGCTCTACTCGTCGTCTTCGTCGTCGATGCGGTCAAAGCTGGTCAACTCGTCGCCGTCGTCGCGCACGCCGACAGCCACTGCGCCACCCTCAGACTCGGCATCTTCAGTCAACAGACCGTGCAGCCGCAGCCGCTCACGCAGCTCTTCGAGCGACTTCTGCCCGAAGTTCCGCAAGGACAGGAGCTCATCCTCGCTCATCTGCATGACCTGACCAACCTTCGTGATCTGCGACCGCTTGAGGCAGTTGTAGGTCCGCTGGGAGAGGTCAAGTTGCTCGATGGGCATATCAAGGATATGGCTCGGGATCGAACCGGTCGCCAGGGTGCCCCGCTCCGCTCGCCGCTGCGGCGCCTGAAGGTCGGTGAAGACGCTGAACTGCTCGATGAGCAGCGTGGCGGCCTGCACCAGGGCGTCCATTGGCGAGATGGTGCCGTCAGTCTGGATCTCAATGATGAGGCTGTCCAGGTCCGTGCGCTCACCAACGCGCGTGTTCTCGACGGTGTAGTTCACCCGCCGGATCGGCGAGAAGATCGCGTCTACCGGAATCACGCCGAGGGACGGCGGCTCGCGCCCGTCCGACGAACGGAAACCCTTGCCCTTCTCGACAGTCAGTTCCATCTCGAGGCGAGCGTCGGCGCTGTCGAGGCTTGCAACATAGAGTTCAGGATTGACGATCTCAATGTCGCTGGGGTAGATCAGGTCGCTGGCGGTGACAATGCCGGGGCCAGACGCAATCAACCGAAGCTGCGTCGCCTGGTCGGTGTACGACTTCAAGCGCAACTGCTTCAGGTTGAGGATCAACTCGGTGGTGTCTTCCTTCACCCCGGGCAGCGTCGCGAACTCGTGGTAGATGCCGTCCACCTTCACCTGCGTGACAGCAGCACCAGAGAGCGATGACAGCAGCACGCGCCGCAGTGCGTTGCCGAGCGTCAGGCCAAAGCCCCGCTCAAGTGGCTCGACCTGAAAGCGGCCAAAGTCCTCGGAGGTATGGAGGGCGTCAACTTTTGCGATGATCGGTTCAGACAAGGTGTGGGCCTCCTCCCGGACGGGCGGCTACGCGATGCGGGCACGCTCGGTCCTGGCGCACAGCACCGCGCTACCAGGCCGCGTGGTCCGTGAGCGCGAATTGAAAAGACACTGACAGCAACCGGCACCCGGAATAGCCGGCTCCGCGAGAAACTTAGACGCGTCGCTTCTTCGGCGGACGGCAGCCGTTGTGCGGGATCGGCGTGTGGTCAACGATCGAAGAGATCGCCAAACCGGCCGCCTGCAGCGAGCGAATAGCAGCCTCGCGCCCGGACCCAGGTCCACGCACAAACACGTCAACGTGACGCATGCCCTGCTCCATCGCCTTGCGAGCCGCGGCGTCCGCTGCCAGACCCGCCGCGTACGGAGTGCTCTTGCGCGACCCCTTGAAGCCCGCCGCTCCCGAGCTTGACCAGCAGAGTGCGTTGCCCTGCGGGTCCGTGATCGTCACCAGCGTGTTGTTAAAGCTCGACTGGATATACGCGCGGCCGGCCGGCACGTTCTTGCGCTCTCGCCGCCGGACCCGGGCCGGACCACGCCTTCGCTCCGCCACTCAAGGCCTCCTGAGTTCATTCCGGGACAGCAGTCCTGGACGCTTCGATTACAGTCTGTGGACACTCTGTCCGGAATTACTTCTTCGCTGCAGCCTTGCGGCGGCCAGCCACCGTGCGACGCGGACCCTTCCGCATGCGCGCGTTGGTCTTCGTGCGCTGTCCGCGCACCGGCAGGTTTCGCCGATGTCGGATGCCACGGTAGCAGCCGATTTCCATCAGCCGCTTGATATTCAGGTTGATCTCGCGCCGCAGATCACCCTCTACCACATACTCGCGGTCGATGATCTCACGGATGCGGCTCACCTCGTCCTCGGTCAGATCACGCACCCGCTTGTCGGGGCTGATGTTTGTCCGGTCGAGAATCTTCTGCGCGTTCGTCGGCCCGATTCCGTAGATCACCGGAAGCGAGGCGACGACGCGGCGGTCACGCGGAATATCTACACCGGCGATGCGCGCCATGTATTGCCCTCCGTGCCTTTCCCTGTCTGGTCCCTGACCGTTCCTGCTGTCCTAACCCTGCTTCATCTTGTGCTTAGGGTTGCTGCAGATGATCAGGACCACGCCCTTCCGGCGGATGATCTTGCACCGCTCACAGCGGGGCTTGACTGACGCTCGTACCTTCATGACCCTTTACATCCTGTGCTAGTTGCCGCTGGTCGTCCCAGCCTCACCAGTGGCTCTCACAGCCCCCAGTATCCTGGTCGCCCACCTGCGCGGCACTTCGTCAGCGTGAGCGATGCGTTATTCGTCCTCGTGACTGGTCGAACTGCGAGAGCACTACACGGACCCGGTCACCCGGGATAATCCGCCCCACACCCATGCGCAGGTTCGCTGCCACATGTGCTACCACCAGGCTCCCGTCGCCCAGTTCAATCTTGAACCGCGCGTTCGGGAGCGCCTCTGTCACCGTTCCCTCAACTTCCAACGTCGTTGCGCTCGCAGCAGGCACGTCGCAAGCCAGCATGAACCGTGAATGGCGCACCAACGCACGAGTATATCACAACTCGTCGTGCTGTGTGAGGATCGCCTCACGCAGCAATTCGGTTACCTCCCCGACGGATCGGTCCCCGGGCACGTCCACCAGCCGACCAGCTACCCGGTAATACTCCAGCACGGGCCGCGTGTCGCGCTCGTAGACTTCTAGCCGACGCTTGGCGGTCTCAAGCGTATCGTCGGCCCGCTGGTACAGCTTGCCGCCGCACCGGTCACAAATGCCGGCAACCTTCGGCGGCCCGAAGATGACGTGATAACTGGCGTGGCAGTTCTCGCACAGCCACCGCCCGGAGAGCCGGGCCAGCAGCACGTCTTCTGGCACCACCAGATCGATCACGCAGTCCAGCTCCCGACCGTCCTCCGCCAGCCGTTCATCAAGCGCCTGCGCCTGGGGCACAGTCCGCGGGAAGCCGTCCAGCACGAAGCCTTTCTGGGCATCTGGCTGGTCCAGCCGCGCCATCACAATGGACAGGGTCAACCCGTCGGGGACAAGATTGCCCGCGTCCATGTACGCCTTGACGCTCCGGGCCTCGTCGGAGTCCGACTTGATCATTTCACGCAGGAGATCGCCGCTCGCCACGAGGGCGATACCGACGAGACGCGCAACGGTGCCGGCTTGCGTCCCCTTTCCGGCGCCGGGCGGTCCTATCAGTACCACATTCACTGGCATGCCTCGTTCGATCATGAGCTTGGAAGATACGCGCGTCGTCGGCGACGCATACGCACGGGCGGCTACCATGCCGTCCTCCTTTGTCGCGTGCGTCGTTGCACGCTATCGCATAAATCCACGGTAATGTCGCATCAGGAGCTGTGATTCAAGCTGGCGCATAGTATCCAGCCCAACACCCACCACGATCAGCATGGCCGTCGCCTCAAGCGACAGCGTCTGCACGCCCGTAGCGGACCGCACCAGGAATGGCAACACCGCGATGATCCCCAGGAACAACGCCCCAATCAGCGTGATCCGCATGAGGACTTTGTACAGGTACTCAGCAGTCGGCCGCCCTGGCCGAATACCGGGTATGAACCCGCCCTGCTTCTGGAGGTTCTCGGCGATGTTCTGCTGCTGGAAAATCACCAGCGTGTAGAAGAACGTGAACGCCACGACGAGCCAGAAGTACAGAATCCAGTAGCCCCAGCTACTCTGAAGGTTGAAGAACCCGAAGACGCCTTCGGCAAACCACCGCACCCACTCGTTCTCGGCACCCAGGAAGTAGCCTGCCACGGTGCCAGGGAAGATCAAGATGGACTGCGCGAAGATCAACGGGATCATGCCAGCGGAGTTGACCTTCAGCGGGATGTGCGTCGTCTGGCCGCCCACCATCCGCGAGCCACGGATGCGCTTCGCCACTTGGACGGGGATGCGCCGCTGCCCCTCGTAAATGAACACGATGGACGCGATGGTGACGAGAGCCAGGACGATGAAGATCGCCACGGCCACGAAGCCCGTGCCGCTGAGAATCGCCTGACCCACCTGGGCCGGCAATTGCGCCACGATACCGCCAAAGATGATCATGGAGATGCCGTTGCCGACGCCGTACTGGCTAATCAGCTCGCCAACCCAGATCAGCAGCAGCGTCCCTGCCGTCATCGTAATCATGATGGACAGCGTGCCGAGCGGATTCACCGAGAACCCGAAGTTCGAGATGACCGGCTCGCCAGACGTCGCATTGAGCAACTGCGGCGTACCGTATGCCTGTGCCAGCGCCAGCGGCACCGTCAGCCAGTGCGTCATCTGGTTGATCTTGTTCCGGCCAGACTCGCCCTCTTTCGAGATGTCTGTCAGGCGCGGGATGACCGGCACCAGCAACTGCATGATGATGGACGCGGTGATGTACGGGTAGACGCCCATAGCGGCAATGGAGAAGCTTGCCAGCGCACCACCAGAGAACAGGTCCAAGAACCCGACAAACTGGTTGCTCTCGAACAGCCGCTCCAGCGCCGCCAGGTTGACACCCGGCATGGGCACATGCGCGATGAAACGGAAAATCACCAGAAGCCCCAGTGTAAACAGCAGCTTCTGGCGGAGATCCGGTATTCGGAACGCGTTAAGCAGCGCCTGAAGCATGCTCGAGGGCATGGCAGGCTCCTCCAGCCGCCTCAATCTTCTCGCGCGCGGACGCTGAGAAGCGATGGGCTGTCACGGTGAGTGCGCGGTCAAGCGTGCCCGTGCCGAGCACCTTGACCCGCTCGCGGTCGTTCTTGAGCAGCCCGACAGCAACCAGCGACGCCACATCGACGGTCGTACCAGCCTCGAAGACCTCAAGGGCCTCCAGGTTGATCGCCTTATACTCGACGCGGTTCAGGCTGCGGAAGCCGCGCCGGTACGGCAGCTTCTTGACCAGCGGCAACTGGCCGCCCTCGAAGTACGGTGCGACGCCGCCGCCGGACCGTGCCTTCTGGCCTTTGGTACCCTTGCCAGCCGTCGTGCCACGGCCCGAGCCGAGGCCGCGCCCGATGCGACGGCGCTTCTTATGCGCACCCTTGGGGGGCGCAAGCTCATGGAGTCTCATTCGGTCTTCCCCTCGGGTTCGCCATCGAACGTTTCGCAGCGGACGAGATGCTGAATGGTGAACACCATCCCCCGCATCTGTGCGTTGTCCGGCCGCACGACCGTCTGGTGCATCTTGCGCAGCCCGAGGGCGCGCACGGTGTCCTTCTGGTTCTGCTTCTGGCCGATCGGGCTCTTGACCAGCGTAATCTTCAAGCTAGACGGGGAGAGCATTGCTGGCCTCCCGTCGGCGGTACGGCAGCAACACGTTGACATCCTTGCCGCGAATCCGCGCGATCTCCTCTGGCTCGCGCAGGTTCTTCAGCGCTTCGAGCGCCGCCTGCACCAGATTGATCGGGTTGGCGCTGCCCAGCGACTTGGTCAAAATGTCGCGGATACCCGCCAGTTCCACAACAGCCCGCACCGAGCCTCCGGCGATGACGCCGGCACCAGGGGCGGCCGGTCGCATCATCACCTTGGCCGCGCCGAAGTTCTGAATAATCGGGTGGGGGATAGTGGTGCCTTCGAGCGGCACGCGGATCAGGTGCTTCTTGGCGATCTCGGAGCCCTTGCGGATGGCATCGGGGACTTCGTTCGCCTTCCCGAGGCCGACGCCGACCAGCCCGTTGCCGTCGCCAACCACGACCAGCGCGCTAAAGCTGAAGCGCCGGCCGCCCTTAACCACCTTCGCAACGCGGTTGATCTTGACGACCCGTTCTTCGAGATTCAAGCCTGTGGGGTCGATCCTAGGCATATGTTCTCCTGCGTAGCGGACTCAGGCCTGCTGAGTCCTGGCGGCCCCACGGGCCTAAAACTGGAGGCCGCCCTCACGTGCGCCGTCGGCCAGGGCCTTGATGCGCCCGTGGTAAAGGAAACCGCCGCGGTCGAACACCACAGTTGTGATGCCCTTCTCCTTGGCGCGCTCGGCCAGCAACTGGCCGACCTGCTTGGCGCGGTCGCTCTTCGAAGCGCCCTCACCCTCGCGCAGGGGAGCCTCAAGATCACATGCGGCCGCGAGGGTCGTGCCCTCGGTGTCGTCGATGATCTGGCCGTAAATGTGCGACAGCGAGCGGAAGACGGACAGCCGCGGTCGTGCGGTCGTGCCGCTGAGGGAGCGCCGAAGGCGGCGGTGCCGCTTCTGGCGCAAGCCACGTGAATCTGGTCGGGTGAACACAGCTACTCCTACTTCTTGCCCTTGGCGCCGGCCTTGCCAGCCTTCCGTCGAATCGTCTCTTCGGCGTACTTGATCCCCTTGCCCTTGTACGGCTCAGGGGGCCGAATCCGGCGAATCCGGGCAGCAGTTTCGCCGACCAACTCCTTATCCGCGCCCGTCACGACAACGCGGTTGTTCCCCTCTACACCGATTGTCACGCCCTCCGGGGCGATGAAGCCGACCGGGTGCGAGTAGCCGACCTGGAACATCACCATGTCCCCGGCCTTCATCGCGCGGTAGCCCACGCCGTTGATCTCCAGCCGCCGCGTGAAGCCCGTGGTGACACCCGTCACCATGTTGGCAACCAGCGTCCGGGTCAGGCCGTGCAGCGACCGGTGCTCACGGGACTCCGAGGGGCGCTCAATGCGAAGCACGCCTTCCTCGGCAACGACTTTCATATCTGGGGAAATGGTGCGCTCAAGCCGCTTGCCACCAGCTTCGACGACCACCGTGTTGTTGTCGTCAACTTCCACTTTGACATTCGCTGGCAACGGGATCGGCATGCGTCCGATTCTCGACATCGTATCCTCCGACCTCTCAGCCTTCAGCGGACCGCGACCGGGCCAAGCCCGTCAACGGCACCTGCGTGCTGATGGCTGTCCGTTCCGTTACCAGACGTGGCAGAGCACTTCGCCCCCGACGCGCAGTTTGCGCGCCTGGGAACCGCTCATCACCCCACGCGATGTTGAGACAATCGCGACGCCAAGCCCGCCGAACACCCGCGGGATCTCCATGGCAGGGGTGTACACCCGCAAGCCGGGCTTGCTGATGCGCTTGATGCCGCTCAGCACCGGCTCGTGCTTGCTCACGTAGCGCAGTTCAACCTTGAGGGCGCGGCTCACGCCTTCGCCGACGACCGAGTAGCCCTTGATGTAGCCCTCGTCCTTCAGCACTTCGGCGATGGCGGCCTTGATCTTCGAGGCCGGCATCTCCACCGAGGCGTGGCGAGCCTGGAGGCCATTTCGAATGCGCGTCAACATATCGGCGATAGGATCTGTCATCATGGCTCGGCTCTCCTACCAGCTCGACTTTGTGACGCCAGGAATCTGGCCTTCAAGCGCGAGCTTCCGGAAACAAATCCGGCACAAGCCGAACTTTCGGATGAAGCCCCGGGGGCGGCCGCACCGCTCGCAGCGGTTCCTCTGCCGCACCGGATGTGCCGTGTTGAAGGCACTCGGGTGCTTCGCCTTCATAATCATCGAGACTTTTGCCATCTATACTCCCCTACCCGAATGCGTCGGGCGGTTGGTCTGGCTCAGACAGCGTCACGCTGGCCGTTTGCGTGGGGCAACCCGCCCTCGGTCATTGAGAGCGGGTTGCGCGCATGGCTCTTTGCAGGGAAGACCGTCAGTTCAGAACGTATCGCGTAAGTATGAGTGATCCGGGGCAGCGAATGGCGAGGATTGCTGCCGGATCTGACTAGGCGCGCGCGAACGGCACTCCCAGCTTCTCCAGCAGCGCCCGCCCTTCCTGGTCAGTGCGGGCCGACGTCACCATCGTGATCTCAAGCCCACGCAGCTTGTCGATCTTGTCGTAGTCAATCTCTGGGAAAACGAGCTGCTCGCGCAGGCCCATCGAGTAGTTGCCGCGCCCGTCAAACGAGCGCGTCGGCACGCCCTGGAAGTCGCGCAGACGGGGCAGGGCCGCGTTCACAAGACGGTCCAGGAACTCGTACATCCGGTCCCCACGCAGCGTGACCATGATGCCGACCGTCATACCCTCACGCAGCCGGAACTGCGCGATGGACTTCTTCGCCTTCTTGCTAATCGGCTTCTGGCCGGTGATCGCCTGCAAGTCACCAGTTGCAGCATCGAGCGCCTTGTTGTTGGCGATCGACTCACCAATACCGATGTTGACGACGATCTTCTCCAGGCGCGGTGCCTGCATGACGTTCGTGAAGTTCAATTCGGTGACGAGGGCTGGACGGACCTCCTCGTCGTAGCGGATCTTCAGGCGCGGGACGACCCGTTCGGCCGGCGCGGCACTCTTCTCACGGTCCTTCTTCTGAGCCATCGGTTCCTACCTTAGAGCTGCTCGCCGGACCGCTTCGAAAAGCGAACCCGCGACCCATCAGCCAGGGTGCGGACGCCGACACGGGTCGGCTTATCCGTCTTAGGGCAGACGAGCGCGACGTTGGAGATGTGCATTGCTGCCTCAAGCTCCACGATGCCAGCCTGCCGCGCCCCGCGCGCGCCGGCCTTCATGTGCCGCTTGACGATGTTCACATCGGAGACCTTCACGCGCTGCACGTCGTTCAGCACTTCGCGAATGGTCCCGCGCTTGCCCTTGTCCTTGCCGGCGATTACCTCAACGGTGTCGCCGCGCTTCAAATTGAACTTGATCTTTGCCATCGGTCCTCCCTCGCCCGAAGCGAGCCACCCGGGCACGTTCGGCGCTCGCTTCGTTTTGACTACCCTAGAGAACCTCGGGTGCGAGCGAGATGATCTTCATAAAATTACGCTCGCGCAACTCACGTGCCACCGGCCCGAAGATGCGCGTGCCGCGCGGATTGCTGCCGTCCGTGGTCAGGATGACGGCGGCGTTCTCGTCGAACCTGATGTGCGACCCATCCGGCCGGCCGTACTCCTTCGCCGTTCGGACGATGACCGCCTTGATGACGTCGCCCTTCTTGACGGCGCCCCCCGGCTGGGCCTGCTTGACCGACGCAACAATGACATCGCCGACGTCGGCGTACATCTTGTTGCCGCCCGCCAGCACCTGGATGCACATGATGACGCGCGCGCCGGTGTTATCCGCAACGCGGAGGCGCGTAGTGGGGTAGATCACGCCTCGTCTCCCTCAGCCGAAGCCGTGTCACCCGTCGTCGCCTGCACGACTTCGGGCTCCTCGGCCAGCACTTCCAGGCCCGGACCAATCGTCTCCTTGACGATCTCCCGCACGATCCAGCGCTTGTCCTTGCTGATCGGTCGGGACTCGGCAATGATGACGATGTCGCCGATCTGGCAGACATTCTCGTCGTCGTGGGCCTTGAACCTGGTTGTCCGACGGACGTTGCGCCCGTAGAGGCGGTGCTGACGCATCGACTCTACGGCCACGACGACCGTACTCTGCATCTTGTTGCTGACGACGCGCCCTTGCTTGGTGCGGCGACGCAGCTCGTGTGGCAGCAGCTCGGCCATGACGTTACTCCCCGCCCCCGACCAGCGCGGCATCGTGCTGGAACGTGAGCACACGGGCGATATCACGTCGGACCTCGCGGATGCGTGCCGTATTCGTGAGCTGCCTCGTGGC
>JBBQBU010000018.1:0-24760 GCA_038318015.1 Chloroflexota bacterium
GGGGGCCCCGGGTGCGTGCTGTGGGGCCGCCCGCGGCGGGCCGTCGCCCTGTTCGGCCGGCACCCACCCCGCCGGTGTCTAAATCAGCGCCCGGGGCGCGGGCGGGTGGCCGGGCGCGCCGAACGACTCCGGCACTGACGAGTCGGCTGGGTCGCCGGCATGCACCCAGCGAGGCGTGACGCCGAGCGCGATGCAGCACAGCATCAGGAGCGCAACGGACGCGCCAATGGCCCGGTCGTGCCGTCGTGCGGCTGACCCCCTGGGGCGAAGGCGCGCGGTCATCGGTGCTGGTGCTCCTGACAGGCGTCACGCGTCGGTCCGGTATGGCGATGGTACCGGAGGCAGCCCTCGCGGCGCATCTCAACCGTCGCGCGCGCCGTCAAGGTGCCGGTCCGGGCCGCCGTCCGGGGACATTTCGGCCACTGCGTCCTCAATCTACCACGATTTGACGTTCCCTCAAGTGTCCTCGTGTGCACTGGTACGACGAGGCACGGCCGGTGGACGCACAGCGCGTCACCACCGGTGGCGGAGAGGCCGCGCGGCTCGACGGCCTCGGCCAGGGGAAGGAATCACGACCATGCAGTCACTCACACGTCGGCTCGGTGGCCTGTATGGTCGGCTGCTGCTCTTTTTGCTCCTGACCTTGACGCCGGCGGCCGTGTTGCTCGGCGTCACCGTCGCCAACGCGCGCACCCATGCAGAAGCCGTCGCCCGCAACCATGCGCAAGACCTGACGCGAAAGGCGACAGACGCATTGCAGCGCCGCGTTGAAGGCGCACAGGATGTCCTGGTGACACTTGCGAGTGCGTACGACGTGCTCGGTCTCGCCGACGCCGGCTGTCAGTCCCGCCTCAGTGACATTCACACGCAGATTAGTGCCCAGGGCTCGGTCTACACGGCGTTGGTCGTGATACATGGTGACGGTTCGATGGGGTGCAGTTCGCCGCCAGCTGCGGCGTCAGTCAGCCTGGCGGATCAGGCGCACGTGACACGGGCCATTGCCACCGGCCGCCTGTCCCTGAGCGACTTCATGGTCGGCCGGGTGTCCGGCCTCCCCACGCTGGCGGTGGCGCTGCCGGTAATGGACGGTGCGGGCGGGACGCGCGCGGTGCTGGTGGCTGGGCTGGATTTTTCCTGGCTCAAGACGATGGTTGCGGACGCATCGTTGCCGAACGGGTCGATCCTGCTGGCCATTGACGGACGGAACGTCGTCGTCGCCAGCTATCCGGACGCCTGGGGGATGGTCGGCCAGACGTTGCCGCCGGCCGCCCCGCTGACGCGGCTCATGGACACGCCCGGCGAGACCCACGAACTGGTCGGCCCGGACGGCGTGTTGCGCCTCTTTACAGCGGTGCGTGCCGCCGGCGAAGGCACCCTGGTCGTGGGGATTCCCCATTCTGGCGTGTTCGCTGAGGGCGACCAGACCCTCGTGCAGGCGGGGATCGGCCTCCTGGCGGCGGCCATATCGACGGCTGTTGCCGCCTGGATCGGCAGCCAACTGTTGGTCATGCGCCCGATGCAACAACTCGTCATGGCGACCCGGCGCTTCGCGGCCGGCGACCTGCCGGTGCACAGCGGGCTGGCCGGCGATGTCGGGGTGCTTGGCGAGTTGGGGGCGGCGTTCGATTCGATGGCCGGCCAACTTGCGGACCGCGACGCCGAGCGCGCCCGCGCCGAAGAGCGGCTGCGGGCCAGTAAGCAGCATTTCCGCGACGCGCTCGAACTCATCGATGATGGTTTGTGGGATTTCGACCTGAGCAGCGGTATCCTCACCGTGTCGCCGCGCTGGGCCGAGGCGCTCGGCTACGATGCTGGCGAGATCGCACCGTCCGCCGACGCTTGGTCTTCGCTGATCCACCCAGACGACATCGGTCCGTTCTCCGCCAGCATGCTGCACGTCATGTCGGGCGAGTTGCCCACGTTTGAGCTGGAGCATCGCGTTCGCTGCAAGGATGGTTCCTGGCGCTGGATTCTTGACCGCGGCAAGGTGGTAGACCGAGCGCCAGATGGCACCCCGATCCGCGCCATCGGCACCTACCGCGACCTCACCGAGCGCCGAGCGACGGACCAGCAACTGCGCCTCCAGGCCGCCGCCCTTGACCACGCTGCCAACGCCGTGATGATCGTCAATCGGCAGGAGCGCATCGTCTGGGTGAATCCGGCCTACAGCCAGTTGCTGCAGTACAGCCTGGACGAGTCCGTCGGCCGGTCCCCGCTGGACTGGCTGGTTGTGCCCGATGTGGAAGCGTTCGTGCATGAACTCCGGACGACGCTCCGGGCCGGCCGCGTCTGGCACGGCGAAGCCGAGCTACGGCGCGCTGACGGTACACAGTTCATTGCCGACTGCACCATGGCGCCGGTCGTGGACGGCACCGGCACGATCACGCACCACGTCGGCATCATGCAGGACATCAGCGAGCGCAAGGGTGCCGAGATGCAGGTTGCTGCAAGCCGTGACTTCTTGCAGCACGTCATCGACACAGTGGGCGACCCGATCTTCGTCAAGGATGAGCAGCACCGGTGGCTGGTCGCCAATCGGGCGTTCTGGGACTTGCTCGGTGCCAAGCCGGGCGGCCTGATCGGGAAGTCTGACTACGACGTGCTGCCGGCTGAACAGGCCGACATCTACTGGGAGAAGGACGACCTCGTCCTGCGAACCGGGGTGATGAACGTGAACGAGGAGCCGATCACCAGCAGCCAGGGGATCACCCGGCAGATTGTCACCAAAAAATCGCGCTCGGTTGACCCGCACGGACGGCCCGTGATCGTCGCCATCATCCACGACGTCACGGAGCAGAAGCAGTACGAGGCGGCGCTTTCGGCTGCCAACCTTGACCTTGAGCGTGTTGCCGAGCGCGCCCGCAGCCTCGCCGTTGCGGCGTCTGCTGCTGACCAGGCGAAGTCGGAGTTCCTCGCGGCCATGAGCCACGAGATCCGGACGCCGATGAACGGCGTGATCGGCATGGTGAGCCTGCTCATGGAGACCCCGCTGACGCCGGAACAGCAGGAGTACACCCAGACCATCCGCGCCAGCGGCGAAGCCCTGCTGGTGATCGTCAACGATGTGCTGGACTTCTCCAAGATTGAGGCCGGGCAGCTGTCGATTGAGCCGATCCCGTTTGAACTGTCGGTCGCCATCCATGAGATCGTTGACCTGCTCGGGCCAGAGATCGAGAGCCACGGCCTCACCGTCGAGACGCACATTGCTCCCGATGTGCCGACCCACGTCATCGGGGACGCCGGCCGGATCAGGCAGGTGCTCCTCAACCTCGCCGGAAACGCCATCAAGTTCACCCAGCATGGGGGCGTCACCATTGACGTGACGTGCCGCGAGCGAACCGCCAGCAGCGTGCACCTGCGGCTGGCCGTGCGGGACACTGGCATCGGCATCCCGCCAGAGACGATTGGGCGGCTGTTTCAGCGGTTCAGCCAGGCGGACGCGTCAACGACCCGCAAGTACGGCGGCACTGGCCTGGGCCTGGCGATCTCGAAGAGTCTGGTCGAGTTGATGGGCGGTGCCATTGGCGTCGAAAGCACGCCTGATCAGGGCAGCACCTTCTGGTTCAGCGTGCCCGTGCAGATTGATGCCGCGAGTGCGGCACCATCGCCGACGGAGCATCCTTCGCCAGGGATGAGGCCGGCCGGCCGGCCGGAGCCTCACGCCGCCGGTGCCACGCCGGCCCGGCCGCGCCGCCATAGTCGCATCCTCCTGGCCGAAGACAACATCGTGAATCAGCGGGTGGCGACGCGCATGTTGGAGAAGCTCGGGTACCGTGTGGACGTGGCAGCCAACGGCCTGGAGGCTGTCGAAGCCGTCCGCCGCGTGCCATACGACCTCGTGCTGATGGACTGCCAGATGCCAGAGATGGATGGCTTCGGGGCGACGGCCGCCATCCGCCAGCTTGACAGCGACGGCCACCGCCTCCCGATTGTCGCGATGACGGCGGCAGCAATGGAGGGCGACCGTCAGCGTTGCCTCGCGGCCGGCATGGACGACTACTTGACCAAGCCCGTGTCCCGCGCCACCCTCGCGGCGGCGCTCGACCGCTGGTTTGGCGACCCTGATGGTGAGCAGCAGCGGGGGGCGGACATCCGAGCCGCCAGCTAACGCCGCTAGCGAACGGTGCTGGCGGCCGTCAGCGGGGGGCGACCGTGCGTGGTGCTTCGGCGACCAGCTGCGGCGTCGGCGTCCGCCCGAGCTTCACCCCTGACACGACGCTGGCCGCGTAGCCCAGCGCCCCAATCGAGAAGGCGGCCCACAGCCCGGACCCGACCACACCGGCGGCCAGCAGCGGGAAGATCAGCCCACCCGTGTTGCCGACCGTCGGGAACAGGCCGAAGACGCCCGTCAGGTGGCCGCGCGGGACGACTCGGGCGAGATGCGCCACCAGCAGCGGCCGGGCCAGCGCCGTCGGGATGCCCCGCAGCAGCGCGAACACGGCGATCAGCCAGACCCACGGCGAGACGGCGATGCCGATGGTAATAATGGCCCCGAACAACATGCCCACCGTGTAGATCCGCACGATGTCCGGCCGATCCGCCAGCCGGCCGACCAGCCAGGTGCAGACCGTCGTCACTACGCCGTAGCCGCCCAGAATCCAGCCGATAGCCGTCGCCGGGTCCGTGGCGATCTGCGCGATCCGTACGGACAGGTACGAATCAACCGTGCCAGCGCCGGCCCGCACCAGGAACTGATTCGCCAGATTCCAACGGATCGGCGGCGTCTGCCACGCGAGCGTGAAGACCTCGCCCATGCGCCCCATCACCGACGTCGGTTTGTGGCTATCCTTCGGCTCCGGCAGCAGCAGCGCCACCACCACGCCCGCGACCAGCGCCAGCACCGCATCGACCACGAACAGCCCGCGCAGGCCGATCCAGGGGATGGCCAGCGCCCCCAGCGGCGGCCCGAGACTGGCAGCAATCGGCATCGCCGTCTGCACGGTGGCGACCGCCCGGCCGACGTACTTTGTCGGCGTCACCATCGCCTGCGTCGCCGTGATGACGCCGCCCACGCCGTAGCTCAGGCCGAGCAGCATCCGCGCTACGATGAGCCACCCCAGCGACTCGGCGTAGACGGCCACCAGCAGCGAGATCGCCAGCACAATGTAGGTGCGCAGCAGGATGGCCCGCCGCGAAAATCGCTCGGCCAGGACGCCCCAGAACGGGCCAAGCGGCAGCGCCATCCCCATCGTGATGGCGACCAGGATGCCGGTCCAGACGCCGACCTCCACCTCATCAAGGCCGAGTTCTCGCAGTTGCAGGGGCGTGAACGCGACGAGGTGGCCCTCTGCGGCGAACATGACCGTGGACGTGCAGAGCAGCAGGACGTTGACGCCCCGCCAGGAGAGTTGCATGGCGGCATGATAGGCGGTTGCACAACTTGCCGTCGGCCGGCCTTGACGTATACTGACGGAACCCCGCCGCCTGCGCGAAAACGGCGCGGTAGATGAACATTTGCCGAAATCGCTTGACGAGAACCACTGCCTGTGCTACATCCTGTGAGCGCAGATGCAACACTCGGCTTCCTGCGCGCGCACACCCCGACGGCATAGCCGCCGTCGCTCGCTACCTGGAGGGTAGGGCACATGTCGATGTTGAACGAGATTTCACGGCGGGGCTTCCTGCGCCTCGGGCTCGGGGTCGCAGGGGTGAGCCTGCTGGCTGCGTGTGCCCCGGCGGCACCGGCGACGAAGCCAGCCGAACCCGCGAAGCCTGCTGCCCCGGCCGCGACGACAGCGCCAGCCGCTGCGGCACCCGCCGCCCCGGCTGCGCCAGCGGCCACCGCTGCCCCGGCTGCTGCACCGGCCGCCGCTGCGAAGCCGGCGGAGGCTGCCAAGCCCGCAGCAGCAGCCCCGGCCGCCGCGTCTGGCAAGCCAGAGGCGAAGCTCGGCGCGCAGTTGATCGGGAAGATTGAGGGGCCGGAGATCCAGAAGGATTCCAAGCGCCCGGCCAAGCTAGGCGAGGCACCGATGCTGGCCGAGATGGTCAAGGCCGGCAAGCTCCCGCCCGTCGAGGAGCGCGTGCCCGAGGAGCCGATGGTCCTCAAGCCGATGACCTCAATCGGCAAGTACGGCGGAACCTGGCGGCGCGGGTTCACCGGTCCGGCGGATGGCGAGAACTTCAACCGCGTCATGGGTGCTGAGAAGCCGCTGCACGTGGACTTCACCGGCAACACCATCGTGCCGGCCGTCTTCAAGGCCTGGGAACTGAAGGACGGCGGCAAGACCATCCGCCTGTCGTTCCGGAAGGGTATGAAGTGGTCTGACGGTGCGCCGTTCACTGCCGATGCCGTCATGTTCTGGTACGAGGACTTCTACTCGAACAAGGACATCGTGCCGGTCGGCACCGCCGAGATGTCGATCAACAGCAAGCCCGGCAAGTTCGTCAAGATTGACGACCTGACCGTTGAGGCGCAGTTCGAAGATCCGTACCCGATGTTTGTGGACGTGCTGTCGGCGTTCACGCAGATGGGTGGCGGGCACGCCCTGGGCGGCTCCCAGTGGGGCGGCTTTATGGGGCCGTACGCTCCGGGGCACTACCTGAAGCAGTTCCACCCGAAGTACATCGGTGTGGACAAGGCCACTGAGCTCGCCAAGGCCGCTGGCCTGGATAGCTGGGTTGCCTTGCTGAAGTTCAAGAACAATTACCAGCTCAACGCCGAAGTGCCGGTCGTGACACCGTGGCGGACGGTCACGCCGATCAACACGCCGGTCTGGACGCTGGAGCGCAACCCGTACTACTGGGTCGTCGATACGGACGGCAACCAGCTGCCGTACATCGACAAGGCGCTGCTGACGCTGGCCGAGAATCTCGAAGTTGCGAATCTGCGTGGTATCGCCGGTGAGTACGACGAGATGGGCCGGCACATGGACATGCAAAAGTTGCCGATCTTCCTGGAGAACCAGCAGAAGGGCGGCTACAAGGTCGTCCTCGATCCTGGCTCTGACGCGGCAGCGGCCGCCATCCACATCAACCAGAGCTACGACGCCGATCCTGAGATTCGGAAGTGGATCACCAACGTCGATTTCCGCCGGGCGCTGTCGATGGGCCTTGACCGCGACCAGTTCAACGAGGCGTTCTTCCTGGGCATGGGCACGCCAAGCTCGCTGATGTCGGAGGACACGTCGCCTGAGAACGCCGGTCCGGAGTGGCGCACCAAGTGGTCCACGCTCGACGTCAAGCAGTCCAACGAGTTGCTTGACAAGATCGGTCTGACCAAGAAGGACAGCGAGGGCTACCGGCTCCGGACCGACAACGGCCAGCGCCTCCGCATTGAAGTGACGACGGTTGCTGCTGCCTTCCTGCCGTATGCCCAGATGATGGAGATGGTGGCCCAGCACTGGAAGAAGATCGGTATCAACCTCGACATCAAGGACACGGAGCGGGCGCTGGCGGTCAAGAAGGCCTCCACCAATGAGCACCAGCTCTATGTCTGGGGCGGTGGTAACGCCGACATCTTCATGTGGCCGCGCCACGACATGCCCGCCGAGCCGAACGAGCCATTCAGCGGCTCGTTGTACGCAGTCTGGTACGCCTC
This sequence comes from Chloroflexota bacterium, assembly GCA_038318015.1. Taxonomy (GTDB): domain Bacteria; phylum Chloroflexota; class UBA6077; order UBA6077; family JACCZL01; genus JADZEM01. The sequence continues at coordinate 7,538 of JBBQBU010000018.1, forward strand.
CAACGGCGCGCAGGGCAAAAAGCCGGAGGATCCGGAGCTACTCAAGGCGTACGACATCCTCCGAAAGGGCTTTGGCGTCGTCACTGAGGAGCGCAACAAGCTCGGCCAGGAGTTGAAGAAGATCATCGTCGATCAGCAGTGGGTGATCGGGACCGTCGGCTTCACGCCAACGCTCCGGATTGTCTCCAACAAGCTGGGCAACGTGCCGGACCGGTATGTCTGGCGCACGCGCAACCGAACTCCAGGCGCAGCGATGCCGCCGACGTACTTCTTCAAAGCGTAACAGTACCCTCACCCCTCACCCCTAGCCCCTCTCCCGCAAGCGGGAGAGGGGAATGCCCCGCTCGTCGCCCCTGCTCCGTATGCGGAGCAGGGGCGTTCTGGTATCTGGCGCAGAGGCAGTCATCTTGACGGTCACGCGGGCCGGCTGGGCTGACCGACTGCCGGGGCGAATCGCCACGTACTCGTTGCGACCACCGGCCATTGACAAGACGCCGTGTGCTGGTGTTAGCTAGGCGAGTCGCTGCGGCCCGAGCGCGAGCCTGTGCGGGCGACGGTAGGGAATGTCACGAGCCGGCCCACGGAGTGGCCGGCAACTTCGATGGCGAGGTTTCGGTGATGCGGCCCAGATCCCTGGTCCCGCCTGTCTGCCTGGCAGGTGGCGACGCCCGCGTGGCGTCCGCCGAGCTACGGCGTGGAGCCCTGTGCCTGGTCGTCTGGGCGGAACGGCTGATGCGTCCCCCGTAGGGTTGCGACGAGGAGGCTCCCTGGCAGGCACCGCGTTGCCGCCGCTACCGCCGCCCGTTCCCCGCAGATGATTCCCTGCTTGCGACCCTGCGCGCCGCCCAGGCGCGACACGCGACACGCCAGAGTAACGAGAGTAAAGCGAGGCGCATCAAATGACACGGAACGCGGACGACCCCCAGGGCACTCACCTGACGTCCCGCCGTACCCTGCTCAAGGGCATCGTAGCCCTGGCCGGCGCGATGGCTGTCGTACCGGCCCTCAGCACCGGCGCTGCCCACGCGCAGACGCCGCCCACGTTTGGCAACGAGCCGCCGGTTCAGCCGCCAACTACCGTCTCGAACCCCCCGCGCGACTTCGGCCCGGATGGCGCGCCGACCACCTACTTCGCGGACCCGGACGTTATCACCATTGACCCCGCGTTCAACGGCCTGCGCGTCGGCAACACGCCGATCAAGCGGCTGTGGACCGGGGCGCTGTGGGCGGAGGGGCCGGCCTGGAACAGTGTTGGCCGGTACCTCGTCTTCAGCGACATTGCTGCCAATAAGCAGATGCGCTGGCTGGAGGACACCGGCGAGGTCTCCGTGTTCCGCGATCCGTCGAACAACAGCAACGGCAACTCGTTCGACTGGCAGGGGCGGCAGGTCTCAGCCGAGCACGTGACGCGCCGCCTGGTCCGCTACGAGCACGACGGCACCGTGACGGTGCTGGCGAGCCACTACGACGGCAAGCGGCTCAACTCACCCAACGACATGGCGCACCACTCGGACGGCAGTATCTGGTTCACTGACCCGCCCTGGGGCGGCCAGTTGTACGAGGGTACGGTGGATGCACCGGGCGGCCGGAGCAACCCGACAGGCATGCTGAACCCGCGCGTGGGCCAGCCGCCAGAGCTTGGCTCGTACACGCGTGAGCTGAGCACGAACGTCTACCGGCTGGACACGTCCGGCCGGCTGGACATGGTCATCAATGAGTCGCAGGTGCCGAACCCGAACGGCATCTGCTTCTCGCCGGACTTCAAGCGGCTGTACGTCGTCAACGGCACCGGCATCGTCGATGCGTTCGACGTGACCGACGACAACCGCGCTGTGAACCAGCGGACGTTCACGGACTGCATGGTCAACGGCATCAAGTGTGGGCCTGACGGCGTGCGGACGGATGTCTACGGCAACCTGTGGGTGTCCAGCAACGCCGGCCGCAACGTCGGGTACAGCGGTGTCACCTGCTGGGACCCCAGCGGCAAACTGCTTGGGCGCATCCGCGTCCCCGAGGTCGTCGGGAACATCACCTTCGGCGGGCCGAAGCGGAATCGGCTGTTCATGGCGGGCAGCCAGTCACTGTACGCGGTGTACACCAACACGCAGGGTGCAGGCCCGAGTTAGTCGGCCCTCACCCCCAGCCCCCTCTCCCGCAAGCGGGAGAGGGGGAGTCCCATGTCGGCAGGGGCGTCCACAGCGGCCGTGCTGGTCTGGGAATGGGCGGCGCGGCTACTCGGCGGCCTGGGCTGTCGTCTGGGCGGCCCGGGCTGCTTCGGATCGGGCCTCCCACCAGAGCGCCAGCATCCGTCGGGCCGATGGCGCGGCGACGCCGGTTGGCATCCGGATCAGCCGGCGCAGCTTCTCCTCGAAGCCCCGTTGATCGACGTTCCAGCGCGTCACCATCGCAGCCAGCGCCACCAACTTGCCGCCGTCAGGGTCGTCGTCCCAACTCCAGGGGCCGACAGCGAGGGCGGCCTGCCGGCGTCGCTCGTGCTCTTGCACGATGCGCTCGGCGAACTGCTGCGGGGTGATGGCCACCGGAGCGGGATCGGGTGAGGGCGCGGCTTCAGGTGCGGTCACAGTATCAGCCAGGAGTGTGAACGGGTACGCACGCATGCATTGTCATCGTGACGCACACCACGACGCAACGAATATCTTCGTTGCGGTTCGTGCGGCGAACGCCGCGTCACTGTCGCAGCGCGACAACTCATTGTAGACGTGGACTTCAGGTTCCGGCCCATCGTGCTGCAAGAAGCTGGCGACCTATCCTGACCGCGGCTCGTCGTGATGGATGGTGGCCCGCCGGTTCTCGACCACCACGCGGCCCTCGGCGATCACCAGCGCCTTCTCGGCCTGACTGACCAGGGCGTCCCACGGGTCGGTGGCGTCCAGCAGCAGCAGGTTGGCGCGGTCGCCCACCGCCACCCCGTAGTCGCGCAAGCCGATGGCCCGCGCGGCGTTGGTCGTCGCCATCTCGAACACGGCGGCCACGCCGCTGCGGCCCGCCAGGTGGGCGCCGGCCACCAGCAGCAGCCCGACTTCCAGCGGATCGGCGTTGCCGTACGGCGTGAAGGCGTTGCGGACGTTGTTGGAGGCGTAGGCGACGTTGACGCCGGCGGCCCGGAGCGCCGCGACCGGGGCCAGCGTCCGCCGGACGTTGTAGGTGTCGTTGCGGCCCCCCAGGTACAGGTCGGTCGCCGGTAGCGTGACGACGCTGACATCGGCACGGGCCAGCAGCGCCGCCAGTGGGTCAAGCTCGGCCGGCGGCAGCGCCCCGAGCGCCGTCGCGTGCCCGAGCGTCACCCGCCCGACGTACCCGTCCGACAGCGCGCGCTCGGCGGCGTGGCGGGCGGTCAGGCCGGGCGGCGTCGGCGGCGCGTCGTCTACGAAGTCGGCGTGCAGGTCCAGCGGCACGCCGAACTGCTGGGCCAGCCGGAAGAGCGTGTCCAGGTGGGCGACCGGGTCCGGATCGACGTAGGGCGCGCCGCCGAGCGCATCGGCCCCCAGGCGCAGCGACTCGCGCAGGAGATCTTCAGTGCCCGGCGACTTCTGGATGCCCTCTTGCGGGAACGCAACCACCTGCAGCCCCATCAGGCCCGCCAACTGCTCGCGCAGCTCAAGCGCCATCTCAAGCGCAGATAGTCCGAGAATCGGGTCAACTTCGACGTGGGCACGGGCGTAGAGGGTGCCGTGACGGCGGGCCATCCGCAGGACAGCTTCGGCGCGGGCGCGCATCGTGTCTCGGGTGAAGCCACGTTTCAGGGCGGCCGTCGCGGCGATGGCGTCGCCCACGGAGCATACCTCGCCGGGCATCAGGTCGAGCAGCAGTGCTTTCTCGATGTGCAGGTGCGCCTCGACGAACGCCGGTGCCAGCAGCCGCCCGCCCCCGACGATGCGCTCGGCGGTGAGCGTTGCTGCCGTGCGCGCCGCCGAACCGCGCTCCGCGATGCGCCCGTCGCGCAGCAACAGGTCAGTCGGACCGGTGCCTTCGGGCAGGCTCACACCCGTGAGGAGCAGGTCGGACATCAGGCATCAACTCCGCCGCAGATGGCAGGATGGTACCGCGCCGGGCCGACCGATCAGCTAGCAGCGACTGGCGCCGGCTCGGCGCGCTGCTGCTTCGCCAACCGTCGCCGGCTGTAGAGCTGTACCAGGACGACCAGGTACGTGAGGCCGAGCGCGTACGACGCCATCACGTCACTGGCCCAGTGCTGCCCCATCCAGATGCGCGACGGCCCGATCAGCACGATCAGCAGGCCGGTCAACAGGAGGACCGTCGTGCGAAGCTTGCCCGGCTTCAGTTGGGCGTACGCAAGGTACGCCAGGAAGCCAAAGAACGTGACATAAAAGAGCGTATGTCCAGACGGGAAGCTGTTGCCGCTTGCACCGGTGAGGACATTCACCAGATCAGCCCCCGGGCGCGGGCGGGCGATGAGGACTTTGAACGTCTCGGTGAGAATTGCCGAGGCAGAAGCGGCCACGGCAAAGCCGGACTCGGTACGGTACCCCGCGAACCAGAAGAGCGCCGCCACGCCGGCCACGAGCAGGTAAGCTTGCGGCGGGAAGCCGATCAAGCTCACGCCCAGCATCAGCGGCCCGAACCACGACAGGCTCAGCCCCTGGATCGTCTGGGTGATGGCGAGATCGAGGCCGGCCGTCAGGCCACTGGTGACGAGGCCCGCCAGCCCGGCGAACATGAACAGGCCGGCCGCAGCCAGGCCGGTAAACGCCTGAGTGTGGAGCCTCGCCAGCCAGCGCGGGACCAATGATCGCCGCGCCGTCTCGCGCAGCGGCTCGCTGGTGCCGGCAGTCGCCTCTGGCTGCACGGGCACCTGGAGGGGCGCGGTCACCGCGTGGGCGGCCGCCACCGTCGTCGCCGCCGCCGAGGTGCTCGCGTCTGCCGGTGGACTGCCAGCACGAGTCGCAGGTGTGCCGGCGGCCTGAGCGGGCGCAGCACCATTTGCTGTTACTGCGGTATGGGCTGCAACGGTCTGGCCGGCTGTCTCGCGCGCATCGCTCACACTGTTTCGGCTCCCGGTGGTTGTAGCAGCATACACCGTCGTCGATGGTGCAATCCATCGCATCAGGTGCCCAGCCCAGCCATCGACACGCCACGGCATGCTCACGACCATGCAACTATCGTACCGTGCGGCGGCTACTGCGGTCGAGCGCCGCCGAGCAGCACGTTGTCGATCAGGCGAGTCTTGCCCACGCGGACCGCCAGTGAGACGACCGCCGGCCCGGTGATGGTGTCCAACTCCAGCAGCGTCGCGCGGTCTGCGATGCTGACGTACTCCGGCCGGGCCAGCGGCTCGGCGGCCAGGATCGCGGACATCGCGGCGCGGATCTGGACGGCATCGCGCTCGCCAGCCCGGTACAGCCGCTCGGCCTCGCCCAGCGAGCGTGATAGCGACAGCGCGGCCTGCCGCTCCGGCGGCGAGAGGTAGACGTTCCTGCTGCTGAGTGCCAGTCCGTCAGCCTCGCGGATGGTCGGCATCACCACGACCTCAATCGGGAAGTCCAGGTCTGCGACCATCTTGGTGATGACGAGCGCCTGTTGCGCGTCCTTCTGCCCGAAGTAGGCGCGGTCCGGCTGCAACACATTGAACAGCTTCGCCACCACGGTCGCCACGCCCTTGAAGTGGCCCGGCCGCGCGACGCCCTCCAGGCGGCTGGTCAGGTCGCCCACCTCCACGTAGGTGTCAAAGCCGGGCGGGTAGACGACCTCGACGGGCGGGGTATAGACGAGGTCGGTGCCGGCCTCTTCAAGCAGGGCAAGGTCGCATTCCATGTTGCGCGGGTAGGTGGTGAAGTCTTCGTTCGGGCCGAACTGGGCCGGGTTGACGAAGATGCTGGCCGTCACCGAGGCGTTGTCGGCTCGGGCCTGCCGCACGAGGCTCAGGTGGCCTTCGTGCAGGAAGCCCATCGTTGGCACGAGGCCGTGCGGGCGCGGCAGTTCGCGGAGGGCGGCGCGCGTCTCGGGGATGCCGCTGATGACCTTCATGCCGGCACCTCGCCCTCGGCCGTCTTCGACAACGCCAACTCGCCGTGCTTGCCCCGTTCGGCAAGTGCCTGCTCAACGTCTGCGAGCACGGCGGCGTCCATCGAGAAGCTCTCCTTTGAGGTCGGGAAGGTGCCGTCGTGCACGTCCTCGGCGTAGCGGCGGGCGGCGTCCTTGATCTGCTCGCCCAGGTCTGCGTACTTGCGGGCGTGGCGCGGCACGAAGTCGGTGAACAGCCCCAGCAGATCGTGGATCACCTGCACTTGCCCGTCGCAGGCAGCGCCCGCCCCGATGCCAATAGTCGGGATGTGCAGGCGACGCGTGACCTGGGCAGCCAGCGGTGCGGGCATCCCCTCCAGCACAACGGCGAACGCGCCGGCCTGCTCCAGCGCGTCGGCGTCGGCCAGGATGCGGCCGGCGACCTCGGCGGTGCGGCCCTGGACCTTGTGCCCCGACAACTGGTGGACCGACTGCGGGGTGAGGCCAATGTGCCCCATCACCGGCACGCCAGCGTCCACGATGCGGCGCACCGTCTCCGCGACGGTGACGCCGCCTTCCAGCTTGACGGCACCCGCACCGCCTTCGCGCATCAGACGGCCGGCGTTCCGCATCGCCTCCTCGGTGGACGGCTGGTAGCTCATGAACGGGAGGTCGCCCACAATCAGCGCCTGCGTCGTCCCGCGCACCACCGCCTGGGTGTGGCGCACCATGTCGTCCATCGTCGCGTGGATGGTCGAATCGTACCCGAGGACGACGCTGGCGAGGCTATCCCCAACCAGCATCATCGGCACGCCGGCCGCGTCGAGCAGCTTAGCGATGCTGTATTCGTAGGCGGTGAGCATGGCAATGCGCTCGCCGCGATCTTTCATCTCCTGGATCTGGCGGATGGTCGTCCGCATGGTCTGTCCCTCCCCCTCTGCCTGTGCTGCATCTGGCACGCGATCCGCGCCAGTGGTACTAGTGGGTCACGCTCCATATAGTTGAGGATCCGACCAGATTGACGCATCCCCAATCAAATACGACGTGACCCACTAGTAGAGCCTGGCACGACTCCCTCGACAGATGACCGGGTGACTGACAACCCCCACACCCTCTGCCCCCTCTCCCGCGCGCGGGAGAGGGGGCAGAGGGTGTGGGGTCTACTGCCAGCGATTGATCCTCAGGTTTATGCGGTGGAACCCACGTTCAACTCGTAGAACAGGCGCAGGCCGACGTGCGCGAGCCACGGCTCCACGCGGTCGATGCAGTCGGTCTGCTCGGCGACCAGCGAGGCTAGCTCGCCGGTCGCCACGACGATGACCGGGCTGCCAAGCTCGGCCCTGATCCGGGCGATCAGCCCCTCGACCAGCGCGACGTGGCCGAGCACCGCGCCGGACAGCAGGGCACTGATCGTGTCTTTGCCAATGACCGACTTCGGCTTCGTCAGCTCGAAGCGCTGGAGCCGCGACGTGTGCTGAAAGAGCGCCTCGGCGGCAAGGGCCAGGCCCGGCGCGATGACGGTGCCGCTGTACGCGCCGTCCGCCGCCACGATGTCGAACGCGGTGGCCGTCTCGAAGTCTACGACGATGGCCGGGCTGCCGTGCAGGTACTGCACCGCAATGGCGTTGACGATGCGGTCCGCGCCAAGCTCGCGCGGCTGCTGGGTGGCAATGCGGATGCCGGCCCGCGTGCTGACGCCGACCACCAGCGGCGGTTGCTTGAACAGCCGCGTGCAGACATGTTCAAAGACACCGGTCAGCGGCGGCACGACGGACGCGATGGCCGCGCCGTGGATGTCGCGGCGCTGGATACGCTCTTCGCGTAGCAGGCCATCGAGCAGCACGCCGTACTCATCGGCGGTGCGGCGCACGTCGGCGGCCAGTGAGAAGGTGGCCCGCAACGCCGCCCCGTCGAAGATACCGGCCTTGATGCGCGTGTTGCTGATGTCGAACGTGGCGAGCACGCGCGCCTCCATCGGGCCGCCGGGCTTGCCTTCTGACACGAGACAGGGGCAAAAAACGAGCCTCGCAGGCACAAGAGCCTGGGAGGCAGCAGCGTTCGCGCGCCTACGTCAACCTGGGCGGGTCACACGCGCGGTGATGGCTGCCGTCTCGGTCGTTTGGGATCCAAGCGGGCCGATTGTCTGCGAAGAGTTGGTGTTCTGGTGCCGTCAGGCTGGCGTCCGATGGCTCGGTACACCGCCCGCGCATATCGTAGCACCGGCGTCATGCCGCCGCCAGCCACACCGGCTCACTCTTCCGCGAAGAAGTCCGAGTCGATCCGCATGATCTGATAGGTGGTGATTGTGGCCACGCCGACACCATGGTCAATCATGAGGCGCGCCAGCGTTGGGCCGTCGATCAGGACGACGCGCATATTCAGCCCACGAGCGTACAAGGTGGCTTCCTGGCTGAATGTACTGGTCGTGAGCAGGACACCCTTCGACGCTGCCTGTCGGCCGACCATGCTTCCAACGAAGGCTTGAACGATGGGCCGACCGACGACGCCCTCCCACCGCTTAGCTTGAACATAGATTGAGTCAAGTCCGAGCTTGTCCTCGTTGATGACGCCGTCAATGCCGCCATCATGGCTCTGCCCGAGTACCTGACCTGCGTTCGCGACCGAGCCGCCGTATCCCATCGCGAGGAGTAATTGGATCACAAGCCGCTCGAAGAAAGATGGGGAGTTGGCCTTGATTTGCTCCAGCAGTTCATCGGCCAATGCTGCTTGGAGGACTCGATGAGCACGGCTAATCGTTTCCTCAGGTGTTTCCACTGGTGCAAATGACGGACTGGTCGCCACTGCGGCAGCGGGCGTACCGAGTTTGATCGGCGTCGATGGAGACGTGGCAGGACTGGCATACGCGGCGTGCGAAGGATATCGGCTGCTCAAGTACTTCCGAGACAGTCGGTCCGGTGGGTCGTTCAGGAGTTCACGCCCGAGATCGGTAATGCACCACGTGCCTCGGGAGACGCTTACGAGAAGTCCTGCTTTGCCGAGATCAGTTCGCGCCCACCCCACATTGCTGACAATCCGTCTCGTACCGGCATCGAGAGTCTCCGCACGTTCGGAAGCCGTCAGCGCGAAGTGATCGGCTACTTGCTCAATGACGTCCTTCATCCGGTGGGGTTGCCCGTTCGCAAAAATCCTGAGCAAGAGGAGCATGACCGACTCGAAGTCAGGTACTGGCACACACGGTCCTCGAAAGCAGCATGAGCTTGCGGGAATGGACAAGACAGTAGCGTAGTGGGATCAGTGTGGCAACTTGATTCACGTGCTTTAGCCGGCGTCGTCAGGGGGCGGTGGGGCGGAACAGGTAGCCGCGATATTCGGACGCTCGGGAGGGGCGCTCACGTCGGACACTCCTTTCAGGCCTTGGTTCAGCCTGTGCCCCAGGTCAGGAGGAGGCCAACGGCAGCGATCAACATGGTGGCGGTCGCTACCCATCCGAGGAGATTGATCCAGACGTTATTGACCCGCTCACCCATGATCTTCCGGTTGTTGGAAACCAACATGATCAGTATCAGCAGCGGCCCGGCCAGCACCCCGTTGATGACCGCCGTCCAGAACAGCGCCTGCATCGGGTTGATGCCCAGGAAGTCGATCACGACGCCGACCAGCGTCGACGCCGCGATCACCCCGTAGAACTGCTTGGCCTTCCACGGCTTCTTCTCCAGCCCATACGACCAGCCAAACGCCTCGGACACCGCGTAGGCGGCGGAACCGGTCAGGATGGGCACGGTCAGGAAGCCGGCACCAATGATGCCCAGGGCGAACAGCAGTCCGGCGAGGTCCCCTGCCAGCGGCCGGAGTGCCTGGGCGGCATCAGCCGCCGAGTTGATGGTGGTCTGCCCGTCCTTGAAGAGCGTCGCTGCGCTGGTCAGGACGACGAAGTAAAAGACGATGTTGGAGAAGAGCATGCCGACGTTGACGTCCCAGGCGGCGTACTTCAACTCGGCATTGGTCGCACCCTGACGCTGCCAGAGCCGGGTGCGGCCCATTGAGACCTCCTCCTCAGTCTCTTCGCTGGCCTGCCAGAAGAAGAGATACGGAGAAATCGTCGTGCCGAGAATCGCGACGAGAGCGGTGAGGAACGTGCTGTCGAACGTGATGTTCGGGATGATGGTGCCCCACAACACCTCGCCCCAGTCTGGTTGTGCCAGGAAGCCCGCTGCGATGTACGCCAGCAGCGCCAGCGTGAGCCAGCGGAACGTGTTCGCGATCAGCCGGTACGATCCCCAGAACTGCAGCGCAAGGATTACCGCCGCGATCGGCGCTACGAGCAGCCGGATCGGGATGACCGGCAGAAGCAAGTTAATGGCCGCCGCGATCGCGGCGATGTCCGTGCCGGCATTGACCGTGTTCGCGACCACCAGCATCAGCACGGCCGGGTAGAGGAGCTTCTTGCCGTAATGCCGACGGAGCACTCCGGCCAACCCCATCCCGCTGACCATGCCGATTTTGGCGCAGATGTACTGCACCGTCGCCATGAGCGGGAATGTCACGGGCGCCATCCACAGCGTGGCGTACCCGAGGGACGCACCGACCGACGCGTAGGTGGCAATGCCCGATGGGTCGTCGTCCGAAGCCCCGGTAATCAAGCCCGGTCCGAGCACCATCAAGGAGCGCTTGATCGGGTTGCGCTCTCGGCCGATGGCGGCCTCCAGACTGCCAGTCCCGCCCATCGGCTCCGAGTGAGGTATGGTGGGGGCGGCAGACCCATCTCGCTGCCGTAGTGGCTGGCCGTCTGACATAGTCGTCTCCAGCTTGGATACAGCAACTGGCTGCACCGAGAGTCAGATCGCGCCGCCGACATGGACGAGGCCGGTCACCGCAAGCTTGCGGTGACCGTGAGCCAGACCGCGCACGCTGCCGGCGCTCCGACCACACGGCCGGAGCGCGAGTTGTTGTGCGGCTAGACCCAGATGCCCAGGAGCCGCAGGACGATCACGATCAGGACGATGACCGCCAAGACGTACAGGATATTGCCGATGCCCCCGCCGCTCCCACGGCGTCCACTGTAGAACCCGCCTCCGCCGAACACGAACAACAAGATGATGAGGACGATCAGGATTTCCATGGAAGGCTCCTTTCGAACCCCCGACGGCTGATGGCAGCGCCTGGGGGATAGCTTCTGGTGGAGAGTGCCATCATGTGAGCAACAGGCAGGCACAGGCCTTGACCAGCGTGCCGCTCAAGACAGAGGGCCGATCTGGTCCTCGCAGCCTCCTGGCCTCTCCGAGGTGGGTGTCAGGGATCCCTCACCGAGCGGCAGCGTCACCCAGAAGGCGCTGCCGCTCCCAGGTAGACTCGTGACGCCAATGTGCCCACCCTCAGCGTGCACCAGTCGGCGGCAGAGCCGGAGACCGATACCGGAGCCTTCAGCGACCGTGCGGGCCAGTTCGGTCCGGTGTCCGTCGAAGATCGCATTGAGGTCCTCAGCGTCGATCCCAATGCCCCGGTCGCGAACCGTGATCCGTGCCTGGTCTGCCTCTCGGGCGATCTCGATCACGATGGGCGTGTCGGGTGGCGAATACTTGACCGCGTTGTCGAGCAGGTTGACCAGAACCTCGACGATCTGCTCACTGTCCCAGCGGCCAACGAGCGGCTCCTCGGCGAGGACCCTGATGACGACATCGCCAATGCGCAGCGGCGGTACCTGACTGACTGCCTCGGCGACGAGTTGTCTCAACTCAAGGTGCGGGCCGTGCTTGTGGCCCCAATCGTCCTGGAGCAGGTGGCAGGCGCGCTCAATGCCCTGGCGAATCGCTCCCAGGGCGCGGCGTTCTCGTTCATCAGTCCAGGACGTCGAACGCCGATCCAACCATTGGGCGTAGCCGGCTGCTGCGGTGAGGGCGTTGCGCAACTCATGCTGCAACTCACGAGCGTCAAACCCCGTCCTTCCGCCGACTGATGGACGCCTGCACGCGGTCGGCGATGAATCTTCGGTCGACGAGGCTCCGACGTCGTCGTTCGCGAGAGGCTCGACAGCGGCGGCGTCGGTCGGGACTACGCTGCTCACGATGTGTTCGCCGCACATATCGCGTACTCCGTGACTATGGGGGCCTCCGCCGCCTGTGTCCCTCACCATTGACGGACGGGGGGGAGGCCCCACGCCCATCATGCGACGATAGGGGCACTGCGCGTAGGTGCTGTCGTCCCGCTCACGGGGGGACGACTGTCCCCCCGTTGGGCCGCATGCTCGCCGATAGCTGCCGAAGCTGAAACGTCCCGGTCACCTTCGTCAACGCAGTCTGCAACGAACAGCATCCACACTAGAGTTGGAGCAAGTCAGCGGTTGGTTGAAGCAGCGAGGGTCCCGATCAGCAGGGCAACGTCGCCCGCAGCCTTTGCTCCAGTTGGTGCGGAGTGCAAAGGTCACCGGTCTCTCCGTCGCGATAGAACGACCTTGTGACACGGAGTCTTCAGCTCTGCGCAGTTGCGGAGGTACTTCTCATGTACTCGATCCTCTACATCATTGGTGCAATCGTGGTGATCATTGTCGTGCTGCGGCTGCTGGGGCTGTTTTAGGCCGAAGCCAACGTGGACGTAGATCTCCGTGGGGCGTTGATTGCTATGGCCTTGCGGAGGATGCCGACCACGTTGGCCTTGGAGGTTCTGTGATGGGCGATCGGATTGACGAACTCAAGGGCAACGTGAAGGAAGGTCTCGGTAAGCTGACCGGAAACAAGCGGCTGGAGACCGAGGGCGAGGTTCAGAGTGGTGTGGCCAGGGCCAAGCGCAAGACCAAAGGCACCCTGCGCGAGGCCGGCGGCGCGGTGAAGGAGGGCTTCGGCAAGCTGACTGGGAGTCACGTCACCCAGGCCGAGGGTACAGCCGAGAACCTGCGTGGGAAGGCAGAGCAGACCGGTTAGGACAGCGTGTGTGTTCGAGCCATGTCGCAACCGTCCCCTCTCCCTGCTCTTGTCGTCGGGGCGTCGGATCGCCTTGGAGCGACCGAAGACGGGGAGTTCATGAATGCTGCGGACCGCGCCAGGCGGCGTGGCGTTCGTGAGGGCGGGGGCGGTGGGAGAAGCCAAACCATCGGCGGGGGCGTGACCGGCGAGCAGTCCTCCCTGGCGACCCGATCCGCGCCGCCAGGGAGGGCGCGATGGCGAAGTATGCAGACACGTCGGTGGATGTGCCCCAGTGGTTTGAAGTGTCATCGGCTCAGTCTTGCCCGATTTGCGGTGGGTCTAGTCAGTGTGCCGTCCATGAAGACGGCGAGTTCGTACGCTGCATCAAGGTGGTGAGCGACTGGCCAGTCGTGACTGGCGGGTGGCTCCATCGGATCGAGAATGGGTCAGGGGGTCTGTTGGATCAGAGCCAACGACGACGTCAATGCGCAGGCGCGGGTGCGACGTCCTTTCATGGGAGGCGTACAACGGTCGCTGATTCTTGATCAGCGAAAGTGACTCGACTTTGGCCGTTTCAGGCAGCGTAGCAAGCGGCATCCACCAGGAAGCTGAGGAGTCGGGCTGGCGGATTGGCCAGGAGCGGCGCGCTGGGCGGGGCTGGCGAATTCCGATTGACACGGGTAGCCGCACAGCTTCAGTCTGCGCGGCGCGCAGCCACCACCGGCGCGGTGCCGTCTGATGCGATAATGGTCAGGTTTCGAGCACCGTCCCACCTGTTCCCCCGACCGAAGCCCCCCATGTCACCCCGACCCCTTCGACTTCGCTCAGCATAGACTCAGCGAGCGCCACCACTCCCATGTCATCCCGACCACAGCGAGCTTGCGAGCGAAGTGGAGGGATCTCGGTTCCAATGAGGCAGTACTTCATCTACATGCTCGCAAGCAGATCGCGACGCCTGTACGTTGGCATGACCAGCAATCTTGAGCGCCGGGTCGCTGAACACAAGGCTAAAGCTATCGCCGGCTTCACCAGCCACTACAGCATCGACCGCCTCGTGTGGTTCGAAAGCACCAGCGACGCGATGAGCGCGGTAGAGCGAGAGCGACAGTTGAAGAATTGGCGACGCGAAAAGAAGGTCAGGTTGATCGGGATGGAGAATGCCGAGTGGATTGACCTAGCAGCGGATTGGTAACCAACGGTCAGATCGTGCCGGACTGTTCGCGAGATCCCTCCACTTCGCTCGCAAGCTCGCTGTGGTCGGGATGACATGAAGGTGGTGGCAGGCTCGCTACCACAAATATCGTCACGCTGCGCGCCACGACATCGGTCGGGATGACATGGGGGTTGTGGTAGGCGGCGGGGTCAGGGGGCGGTGGGGCGAAACAGGTAACCGCGATACTCCGGCTGCTCGGGCGCGCCGTGCACGTCCGGCTTGAAGCCGTGCAGGAACTCGCGCTCCAGCGTCAGGCCGGCCGCACGCGCCGCCTCCAGAAACGCCGGCCGGTTGAAGCACCAGCCGAGGTACTCGGTGTTGTAGCCGTTGTCATACGGCCGCTGGATCACCACGAACGACGGCGCATGGTGCACCATCGGGATCTGGCTCACGAACAGGTAGCCGTCAGCCGCGCGGCCCAGGCGCGCCAACGCTTCTTGCCAGTCTTGCGCATACTGGATCGAGCTGCCCGACACCACGAAATCGTAGGTGCGGTCGAAGCAGGTATCGTCGTCGTAGAACGTCGCGGTTGGCAGCAGCCGGCGGCCCTCCGCCGTCATCGCCGGCATGTCGCGCACGCTGTACTCGACCGTCAGGTCGGGGAACAGGGCGCGGAACAGCAGCGCGTAGTGCCCGACGCCGCCGCCCCAGTCCAGCACAGACAGCGACGTGCGGCCTCGTGCGGCCAGCGCCAGCGCGTAGGCCACCGTCATCGCGACGTGGTGCGTATAGACATCAACGTCGCTGTACGGCCCGACTGCCAGAGTTGGGTTGACGGCGTGCTCCGGGGCCACGCTCAACGGATGGGGCGGCTCTACGGCAGCGGCGAACTCCCGCCAGTGGCGCGCGTGCAGCGTCGGGATCGTCGAGACGTTCCAGCCGCGCGGCGCGGACGCCGTGGGTCGCTCAGCCCAGCCCTCCGGCACGTACTCCCAGGTGTGGGCCGCCCCACGCACGCGCCGGCGTGCCTCCTTGCCCAGCGCCAGCAAGGCCGGGGGGACCAGTGCGCGCACAACGTCCTTCGCAGACGCGGGTGAGAGCCGAGGCAGCATCAAGGGGCCTTCTTTCGGCGTGATTCGTCGGGCGTCCGCAGCGCGCCAGCTTCGCCAGGCGGTCGCGGATTGCGCGTCGTCATCTTATGCTATGAGGAGGCTGGGGCGGCAATTCCTGGTCAGGATGCTACCTGGCCACCCGCGCGTAGTAGTCGGCCGCCCCATCGAGCCAGTCGGCAAGGCCGTCGTCGTCGCGCGGTACCAGCCGTTCCAGCATTGCGACGGGGGCCGCGTGGAGCCGGCTCAGGAACGCGCCCAGCGCCGGTGCGAGCGTTATTGGCTCCGCGATCGTCTGCTCGAGCAGTGGCACGCCCGGCAGCTTGCGATACGCCAGGATGCCGGCGTCGGCCTCCGCAAACATGACTGCCGGCGCCGGCAGCGTCGAGACCTTCGCGACGGCAGCCAGCAGCGCCGCTTCATCCTCGACCAGTAGGCCGCCATCGTCCGAGGCAGCATCCTTGCGAACGCGCACGACCAGTTCGCCGTTCACGTCATAGGCGACGTTCTTGCCGCCCTCGCCCAGCCTGGCGACGGTCCGGATGGCGTAGGCTGGGGCATGGCGAGCCAGTGCGGCCCGTACCCGTTCAATCATGCGAGCCTGCGCTTCGCCGTGGAGTGCAACCCACGGCGACGGTCAGTCCTTGCGTTGCGGCAGCGGTGAAGCTATCCGTGCGTCGCAGTGCGACGCCATGGCCGTAGGCGTGGACTTCGGGTCCACGACCCTTCGTGTCACCCCTGGGCGCTGCCGTCGATGATCTCCACGTCCTCGACTTCTTCGAGGACGCCCAGATCCTTCAAGTCCTGGTAAAGCTGGCGGTTGTTCGCCTCGATGGCCGCGGCGATCAACACCAGGACCGTTTCGTCGTCCATCTCCTCGTCGCGCTCGCGCATGTCGCGGAGGGCTTCCGCGAGCATGACGGCAAGCTCACGCGAGGGCAAGCCAATCGGCGGGGGCCCTTCGATGCCGTCTTCTGGCGGTGCTTCCATCTCAGGGCTCCTTCTTGAAGGCGTCGATCTCAGCGTCAATCGCCTGCAACGCGTCGTACTCTTCAGCCGCCAGCTTGTAGCAGCGCTTCAGGAGCAGTTCTGCCAGCTGGCCGCTGTCTGGGTTCGGGTCGCTGGCCGCCGCGATCAACTCGTTGACGCGGTAGCGGAACGCCAGGTGCTTGGCGATGCGCTCCATCTCCGCCACCGTCTCGGCCAGCAGCGCCGCGTCCTTGCCTTCGACGGCGTACCGCACCGTGCCGGTGAACTTGGCGAGGCGATTCACCTTTTCGGCGTCGCTCATCAGGCTCATGAACAGCTCATCCACGTCCATGTCGGAGATAGGGCTGTTGTCGGCCGAAGACTGAGATGGGGAGGACGACGACGATGGCGACGGCGACGGCACGTCGAGCGGCACGCGGTTCTCGTACAGCTTGCCGTAGTCGCTGGCGACCTCGGTCATCAGCATCAACATGCGCTGTACGTCCATCGGGTCCACCGAGCCGCAATGCACGAGGTCGTCCTCGCGCGATGCCGCCAGCGCCTCGACCCACTCCATGCTCTCGACCTTTTCAGGGATCGGCGGCAGGGGGAAGACCTGGGGGCCACTCGGCAAGATGCCCGGCAACTGGGCCGCGAACATCGGCGGGATGAACTTGCTAAAGTCCATCGAGATCGGCGGCACCACGACGTAGCTCGCTAGAATCACCTTCGGATCGGTCGTGGCGCGGAAGTAGACCACGGCATGTCCGCGCGGTCGCTTGGGGTCACCACGGTCAAATGCAAGCTGCATGGCCTTAGTATACGAGCGCCAGCAGGCTGCGTCGCGGTTTTGGACACTGTGAACTCAGATTCCGAGGGCGGGATCGCGGGGAACCGGCACGCGGCCCACCCCCGCAACCCAACCCCCAGATCCCAGCACCCACGTCAGATGCCGAGCGCCAGCCCGCCAGACCGGGGATCGCTGGCCCCACGCAGGACGCCGCTGCTCCGATCCAGTTCGATCAGTTGGACCGCGCCGCCGCCGCCCCAGGCCGTTTGCATGTCCAGCACGTGGCCGCGCGCCTCCAACTCGCGGAGCGTGTCGGCGGGAATGCGGCTCTCCGCGCGAATCACCATCGCCTGATCGATGGTT
>JBBQBU010000019.1:0-24434 GCA_038318015.1 Chloroflexota bacterium
GTCGCCTTGACGATGGCCAGCGCCGTCTTCGACGGGTTCTCGGCGTTGAAGATGCCCGAGCCGACGAAGACACCTTCTGCGCCAAGCTGCATCACCAGCGCGGCGTCGGCCGGGGTGGCAACGCCGCCGGCGCAGAACAGCACGACCGGCAGCTTGCCCCCCTGGGCGACCTCGCGGACCAACTCGTATGGCGCACCGATGTTCTTCGCCTCGGCCATCCACTGGTCCGGCCCCATGACGCTCAGGCGCTTGATTGCGCCGATAATCGAGCGCAGATGGCGCACGGCTTCCACGATGTTGCCAGTGCCCGGCTCACCCTTCGAGCGGATCATCGCCGCGCCCTCGCCGATACGCCGGAGCGCCTCGCCCAGGTCGCGCGAGCCGCAGACGAACGGCACCTTGAAGTCGTGCTTGTTGATGTGGTGCTCTTCGTCGGCCGGCGTCAGCACCTCGGACTCGTCGATGTAATCTGCACCGAGCGCTTCGAGAATCTGCGCCTCGACGAAGTGTCCGATGCGTGCCTTCGCCATGACCGGGATGCTGACGGCCTCCATGATCTGCTCGATCAGTTCGGGCGGACTCATCCGGGCAACGCCACCGTGCTTGCGGATCTCGGACGGGATGCGCTCCAGGGCCATGACGGCACAGGCACCGGCATCTTCGGCGATCTTCGCTTGCTCCGGCGTCACAACGTCCATGATGACGCCGCCCTTGAGCATCTGAGCCAGGCCCTTCTTGACTGTGAACGTCGCTTCTTGCATGGCCGAGTCCTTCCCAGCGGTAACGTGCGGTTCGGGTGCGGTGCGCCGCATGCGGCGGCGTGCGACGGCCCCGATGCGATGAAACGACCATACGAAAGCGAACTGGACTGGTACAAGGGCCAATTCTCTGTGATACCATCATACCAATTCGCGTGCGACGAGGTAAGCGTCGACAGGAGGAGCGATGGCGACGGCGTTAGCGATCCCGCTGGACGAGCGCGGTGCGCTCTCTTTGCAGCAGCAGCTCTACACGCGCCTGCGCGACGATATTCTGGCGCGGCGGCTGCGCCCCGGCGAGCGCCTGCCGCCGTCGCGCCTCCTCGCGACGCAACTCGCGGTGTCGCGGACGACGGTGGTGCTGGTGTACGACCAGTTGGTGGCCGAGGGGTACGCCGAGGCGCGCCAGGGGGCCGGCACGTTCGTCTCGCGGCAGATTCCCGACGAGGCGCTGATTGCCGCGCGCCGCCCGCAGCTACGGCCCGTGCACGGCAGCCGCGACGCTGATCATCCGACACCGGCGGTGCCGCGCGGGGAAGGCAGCACCGTTCCTGGCGACGATGCCGGCCCGCCGACCGAGATTCAGGGCCGAACGGATGCAGGGCAGGCCGTCCTCTCGGTGTGGGGCGGTCGGATGGCGGCGGTGCACGGGCTGGTCTGGGGCGCAGATGGCCGTGTGGCCGAGCGGTACGGCGCGCTGCCCTACGACTTTCGGCCGGGCCGTCCAGATTGGGACACGTTCCCGCGCCAGGTCTGGGGACGGCTCACCTCGCGGCAGGTCCGCGACCATTCGATGGAGCTGGCCTCCTACGGCGACCCGGCCGGCTACCGACCGCTCCGTGAAGCCGTGGCGACGCACCTGGGGCAAACGCGCGGCGTCCGCTGCACCGCGGAGCAGGTGGTGGTGGTGAACGGGTCGCAGCAGGGCGCGGACCTGCTAATTCGGCTGGTGCTGGACCCCGGTGACCACGCCGCCCTCGAAGAACCTGGTTACGCGGGCGCTGCGCTGGCGTTGCAGGCGCACGGCATGAACGTCCGGGGGGTGCCGGTGGACGACGATGGCCTGGACGTGGCCGAGTTGCCCGCGCCCGACGACCCGGCCGCCCCGCGCCTCGTCTATGTCACGCCCTCGCACCAGTTCCCGACCGGCGCGACGCTGAGTCTGCCGCGCCGCCTGCGCCTGCTGGAGTGGGCCGCCCGGCGCGGAGCGCTGCTAGTCGAAGACGACTACGACTCGGACTTCCGGTACACGGGCCGGCCGCTCGAATCGCTCCAGGGACTCGATACGCACGGCGTCGTCGCCTACGTCGGCAGCTTTTCGAAGGCGCTGTTCCCGCCGTTGCGCGTCGGCTTCGTGGTGTTGCCGCCGCACCTCGTCCAGCCGTTCGTGGCGGCAAAGTGGCTGGCCGACCGCCAGACCGCGACGCTCGATCAGCAGGTGCTATCCGACTTCATCGTGGAGGGACACTTTGAGCGGCACCTGCGCCGGATGCGCCGCCTGTACCAGTCGCGGCGCGACACGCTGCTCGGGGCGATCCAAACGTACCTGGGGGACATCATGACGCCGGGGGGCGACGGTGCTGGCCTGCATCTTGTAGGATGGCTGCCGCCGTCAGCCGATGCCGTCGCGCTGTCGCAGGCGGCGGCGGCGCTCGGGGTGGCCGCGCCGCCGCTCGATCCGTACTATCTCGGCACCGTGCGACGCCCCGGCCTGATGCTCGGTTACGCTGCGCTTGACGAAGCGCGCATCATTGAGGGTGTGAAGCGGCTGGCACGGGCAGCGCGGCCGGTAGGACGGTCCGCGAGTATGCACGATGGGCGGCCAGCGGATACCGCGACCGCCCCAGGTCGGGTAAACACTTGAGCCTGACCGACGGGCCGAACGGGGGCAGCCACATGACGGCGCGGACACTGGTGAAGGGGCGGCGATGAGACGGGCGGACCAACCGCGGCCGGCGATGGGGCCACGCTCGGCGACGGCGGCTGAGGGGCGGCTCGGGCAGGTGGCCCGCGCGGCCGAGGGCGACCCGATTGTCGGCCGCGACGCCGTCAACCTGTACGTCCGCACCTACACCACGATCCTCCGGACGCCCGGCGACATCCCTGTCCGGGCATTCGAGGCCGCGCATCAGGGCGTCGGTTCCAGCCTGCACCCCGGGGCCGCCTCCGAGTACCCGGACGCAGGCGCGTTCATCTACGCGGTGCAGCGCCTCCCCGCGTGCATCTCGTCGGTTGAGCGCGTGGTGCTGGAGCAACTGCCGGAGCAGCTTGCTACCGCCATCGAGGGCGGCATCGCCGGCTGGCAGCCGGTGTCCGCTCCTGGCCGCCGGCGACTGTGGCATTGGAACAGTGCCGAGACGCTGGCCGTGACCATCTCGTCCACCTCCGACCTTGACGATGTTATCCCGACGCTGGTGGCCTATCAGATCGAGTGGAACAAGTTGCACCGGGTCATCCAGGCCGACCGCGGACTGCGGGCACAACTCGCCCGTGAGACACCGCCCGACGGCTGGCAGCCGGCCGACCTGGGCGAGCGGCTGTTGCTGCCGACGGAGGACTGGGCGCGTCTGCAACAGATCTGGGGCGGGCAACTCTGGACGATGCTCCAGATGCTGGCAGCAGCCCCAAAAGACCTGCGCGTCCGCATGCTCGGCGGCACGCACGTCGGGTACGCGCGGCTTGTGGACCGCTGGTGGCAGCCTATCGGGCAGTATCTCACCGAGCATGGCCTGACGGATCGGCCAGTCTACTTTGTCTCGTCCAACCCGCACAGTATCGTTAACTTGCTGTCCGGCTACGTGCGGCGGCGGGCCGAGACGCTGTGGCGCTTCCTGGAATCGACGCGCGACGGTGCCGCCGCTGCTGAGATCGAGGCATTGCGCCGCGCCCGCAGCTACTCGAATCCCGAGAACGTGCTGTACTATGCCGCCCGCCTCTGGCACGCCGCCCACGACGACCTGTCCGTGAAGCAGCGCCGCGCCGCTGAGGAGGCCGAGCGCGGAATCACGACGATTCCGCCGACGAGCGGCTTCGACGTCCTGGTGCAGGTGGTCGATCTGAGCCGGGTGCGCCCCGAAGACCTGGACCCGCGCCTTGACGAGCTGGCGTCAGTGCTCGGCAAGACCAACGCCGTGATCCTGAATGTGGACTATCCGCTCGGGATGGCCGCCTACTACATCGCGCGGCAGGTGGCCGAGCGGCTGTCCGACCTACGGGGCTTCTATGTGCTGGGCAAGGCCGCCACGCTGAACGGCGCGGTTGGCGACGTGTTGCTGGCGGATGAGGTCTTTGATGAGCACACTGGCAACGTCTACTCGTTCAACAATGCGTTTGGGTACGACGAAGTTGCGCCGTGGCTGGAGCGCGGTGCCGCGCTTGATCGACAGAAGGCCGTCACCGTGCGCGGCACCTTCTTGCAGAACCGCGAGTATCTGGAACTGTTCTACCGCGAGGCGTACACCGTGGTCGAGATGGAGGCCGGGCCGTACCTGAGCGCACTGTACGAGGCCACGTATCCTGAGCGGCACCCGCTGGACGACGCCGTCCACTTCCGTGATCTGTCCATCGACGTAGGCTTCATTCACTACGCGTCGGACACGCCGTACACCCGCGCACGGACGCTCGGCAGCCGCCGACTCTCCTTCGAAGGCATCGACTCCACCTACGCATCAACGGTCGCGATCACGCGGCGCATTCTGGAGCAGGAAGCAAAGCGGCTAGGCCTGCGCCGGTGACCATGCTGTTGGCGTTCGTGTGGGCGCTAGCAGAGGCTACCGTATGGCCGATCATGCCGGACGCGCTGCTGGTCCCGCTGGTGGCGCGTCGGCCGCGCTCGTGGTGGCGGCTGGTGGTGGGCGCGGCGCTAGGCACACTGGTTGGCGGCACCGTCAGCTACTGCATCGGTCGGTCACGGCCAGACGAGGCTGCCGTTGTGGCCCTGCCACTGGTGCGCCGGCCGATGGTGCAGGCGGCAGCGCGCTGGCTGACCGGCGCCGGCGCGCGCGGTGTCCTCCGGCAGCCGCCGTCTGGTGTGCCGTACAAGGTCTTCGCACGGCTGGCCGGCAGCCAGGGCGTCGCGCTTGGGCCGTTCCTGGGCTGGACCCTGGCCGCGCGTGGCGGTCGGTTCCTGTTCTCGGTCAGTGGCGCGATGCTGGCGCGCTGGTTGTTTCCCGCAATCGGGGGCCGTTGGTACCTGCAGGCGACGGCCATATGGTGCGCGGCGTTCGGTGTCGGGTTGTGGCGCACCGTACTGGCCTGGGAGGCTGCGTTTCCCCCAAGCGGCGCTGCGGCCTGACCGTCGCAGTCCCGCCTAATCGGCTGCTATACTGGCGCGCCGCCTGGCTGGCTCCAGGCCGCGAATCGCCCGGCGGAGCCGCACGACGGCGCTGGCGGGTCACGGTGTTGGGACCGCATGCGGATCACGGCTCGACCGCTTCACAACCATCCGGTACAGATTGCCCCGGCACCGGCGCGTCGGCCATGGCCGGATGGGGCCGATGCCCTTTTCGATGACCCGTCGTTGGCGGCGGCCACCAGTCGCGGCTGGGATCTGGCGTGTCCGTACGCGTTCGAAGCGACCTGGACCGGCGGCCCGGGTCCAGATGACGTGCACATCTCGGTGCCGGGCTTCGTCAACAGCACGGTCGGTCACGGTGTGCTGACCTTCGAGACGGGCTACCAGTTCGACCTGGAGCCGGGGCATGACCTCTGGGTTCGCGGCCCGATCAACCAGTTGAAGCACGGCATCCAGTCACTCGATCAGGTGATTGAGGCAGATCTGCTGCCGCTGGTAGTGACGGTCAACTGGCGCTTCACTCAGCCGGACCAGACCGTCAGTTTTGCGCGCGGTGAGCCGTTCGCTACGATCTTGCCCTACCCCTCGGGCTACATTGAGCAGTTCGAGGGCAACGTGGCCCCCGAAGCGGCGATAGATCTGCCCGGTATCAGTTGCATCTGCCCGACTTACGGCCGCCCGGAGTTGCTGGAAGAGGCCGTTGAGTCGTTCTTGCGGCAGGAGTACGCCGGGCCGAAAGAACTCATCGTCCTGAACGACCTGGCCGAGCAGGAACTGCTCTACGATCATCCAGACGTGCACGTCGTTAATGTGCCGCGACGCTTCCGCACACTTGGGGAGAAACTCAACGCGGCGGTCGGCCTCTGTGCCTACGACCTCGTGTGCGTCTGGACCGACGACGACATCTACCTGCCGCACCGGCTGGCACTGTCGGTGGAGCGCCTCGACCCGGACAAGGGCTTCTACAAGGCTGGGTCCGCCTTCATGCTCAGCGACGGCATCCTCAGCGGGCCACTGGTGAGTGTGCTGCACGGCGGCAGTGTCTGGACGCGCGGCCTGTTCGTGAAGGTACGGGGCTACCCACACCGCACGGACGGCGTCGATCAACAGCTAGAAGCGGCGTTTGCGCGGGCGCGCTTCGAGGCCGCGCAGCCGGCCCGCCTGCCAGTCAGCGAGATGTACCACATCTATCGCTGGGGCGGCACCGGCAGCTACCACCTGAGCATTCTCGGGAACGGCGACGGCGATCCGACCGCCGCGTACCGGGCAGCAGCGGCGCACGTGGCCGATGAGATCACGGCCGGCCGCCAGCGAACCGGTCGCATCGAACTAGAGCCGCGCTGGCACCAGGAATACGGCGATCTGGTGGCCGCGTTCGTGGAAGCCGTGCCGGAGGAACAGGCCGATGCCCCGACCGTGCCTGCCATCCCCGCGACTCCGCAGACGCTGGCCGACTTGCCGCCGATTCACTTCTCGACGTTGCCGCGCCCGGTGCCAGAGGCTGAGGCGCTGGCCCAGTTCCGGCGGCCGGACGGCGTGCGGATCAGCGTGATCCTGCCGGCCTGCAACGAGTGGCCTTTCCTGGAGCGGACCGTCGAACAGTTTGCCGCCACGCTGCCGCCGCGCAGCGAGATCATCGTGGTTGACAACGGCTCGACGGACGGCTGTGCTGACTTCTTGAGTGCGCCCGACCGGCAGCCCGCCGATGGCCGGACCTGGACCATCGCCGGACGCGACGACCCGGCTGGCGTCGTGGTGCGGCTGGCGCGGCACCCGCAGCCGCTGGGCGTGGCCGGCGCGCGCAATCGGGGATTCCAGGACGCGCAGGGCGAGTTCGTGGTGTTCGCGGACGCGCATGTGGACGTGCCGCCGGGCTGGTGGCCGCCCGTCGTCGCCACGCTGAACCGCCCCAGAGTCGGCGTGGTCGGGCCGGCGTTCGGCGTCATTGGCGCGGCCAGCCACGACAAGGGGTACGGCCAGCGCATCGCCGACGCCCAACTGCGCGTGGAGTGGCTCGGGTACCGGCAGGACGACCCCTACCCCGTCCCGTCGCTCGGAGGCGGGTTCATGGGGCTGCGCGCTGACGTGCTGGCCGCAACGGGCGGCTTCGACGACGGCATGCAACAGTGGGGCTCTGAGGACACCGAGCTGTGCCTACGACTCTGGCTGCTCGGTTACGAAGTGTGGGTCATCCCCGAACTGGAGATTCCCCACAACTTCCGCGCGGCCAGCCCGTACCGCGTCGAATGGAAGCACGCGGTTCACAATCTGCTGCGGACGGCGTTCCTGCACCTGGGCGAGGAGCGGTTGGCGCGGGTCATCCATGCGGTCATGGAAAGCCCGGAGTACCCGCGCGCGATGGCGATGCTGGCGCTGGGTGACACCATGCAGCGGCGGGCGGCACTAGTGAGCCAGCGCGTCCACGACGACGATTGGTTCTTCCGACATCCATACTTTGCCGACATCGAGATGGACTTGCGGGGCGTGGTGACGGCGGCAGCTGAGGCCGGAAAATGACGGACCGACCGGGGGAGCGAACACATGGCTGATGAGGGGCGACTGAATCCGTTCCAGGGTGGCGAAGGGGCGAGCGACGCGGTAGATGAAGCGCAGGTGCGCGAGCAGTGGCAGCATTCTGCGCCCGGCGAGGATGGCTTGCGTGCTCGGCAGACCCGGCGACTCGTCGGCCGCCGCCCGATACTGAAGGGGCTGGCGGCGGGTGTCGGCTTGCTGCTGGTGTCGGCCCAAGAGGCAGCAGCCTCCCGTGACGACGATGACGACGATGACGACGATGACGGTGATGATGACGAGCGTGAGGAGCGTCGGCGGCCTCGTCGCTGGACCCGCCGGCCGACAACCCATCGGCCCACGACCCACCGGCCGACATCGCACCGCCCCCCGACGCACCGACCGACCACCAACCCACCCACAACAGTGAGGCCCACGACCAGCCGACCGCCCACGACAGTGAAGCCGACCGCGCCGCCAACCACGAGCAAGCCCACCACGATCTCGCCGTCGTCCGGCCCGACCACTACCGTCAAGCCAACGGTGCCGCCGACAACGACGGAGCTGCCACCGACGAGCACTCCGGTGCCGCCGCCGACGACCACGCCTGTACCCGTCACGACGACCGCACTGCCGGAAACAACAACACCAGCACCGACGACGCCGCCCCCAACAACGTCTGCTCCTACGACGCCAGTCCCGACCACCAAAGTCCCGACGACGGTGCCCCCAACAACGTCTGCGCCTACGACCAGGCCATCCACGGCCCCGTAGGCCGACGTATGGACGAGTATCCCCCGCTGAGTTGCATTTGCCTGACCTACGGCCGCCCGGAGTTGCTCGAAGAGGCGATCTATTCGTTTCTTCAGCAGGACTATCCGGGCGTCAAGGAACTGGTCGTCTTGAACGACTTCGATCAGCAGACCTTGGTCTTCGACCACCCGGAGGTCCGGGTGTTCAACCTGTCTCGGCGCTTCCGCACGGTTGGCGAGAAGATGAACGCGGCGGCGGCGCTCTGTTCACATGATCTGCTCTTGGTCTGGGACGACGACGACATCTATTTGCCGCACCGCCTCTCCTTCTCGGTGCGGCACTTCGAGGCGGCAAAGGGTTTCTTCAAGCCGGGTCATGCCTGGCTGCTGGACAGCGGCCAGTTGAGCGGCCCGTTCGCCAACGTGTTTCACGTCGGGTGTTGTTACGCACGCCGGCTGTTTGACGCGGTTGGCGGCTATCCGCCAATGGGGAACGGCTACGATCAGGCCATCGAAACGTGGTTCGAGACGGTATGGCCCGGCTGCACCGCCACGTTCGACATCCGTCCCGAGGACATCTACTACCTCTACCGCTGGGGCGGCACCGGTTCCTACCACATGAGCAGTCTGGGCCGAGGCGACCCCGGCCAGAACCAGGAGCAGGGGGAAGTCGGCAACTACGTGGCGCAGCGTGCCCGCGCCGGCAAGATCGACGTGGGGCGGGTGCACCTGGTGCCACAGTGGCGCGCCGACTACCTCGGCCTGGTGCGCGCCTTCTGCGATACCTTGCGGACGACCGCGCCCGTTGCCCCCTGACTGCGACTGATGGCGACGCGCACCGCAGTCATCGATTGGCGACCGAGCGTAGCCGCGCGGCCTGTTGCTGGTCGCCCGCTGACCTCGCCCCCTACGATGACGGCTGAATCTGGAAGATCTCCACGTCCACGCCGCGCGCGTAGTGAACCAGAGACGGCTGCCCCGCCGGCTGCGGCAGCCCTGCCGCTCCGATCAGTTCGTCATGCAGGCCGTGAACGGTCGCGCGCTGCACTGGATACGGCGTGTGGTAGACCTGCCCGCGCCAGAGTTGGCTGCCGCGCTCGACGTGCAGCACGTATCGCTCGATGAGGAAGTGTTCGAGCGTGCCGGGGCGCGAGGGGCCGAGCATGTCGCCCGGCGTGAAGGTGACCGCCGACCGAGACTGTCCCCCGATGATGCGCCGGCTCCGATAGGTCAGCCGCGCGCCGTCGCGTTGGAGCCGCATCTTCGCCCAAAAGTATGGTAGTCCGAACTGGAGCCGCGCCACCGCCACGGCGATGCTCGACGCGGCTTCCAGCGAGAAGAAGTAGACGCCGGGGTCGCCATTCAGGTGGACGTAGGTCCGGACGTTCGTTTCCAGAAACCGGAACGCGACGCGCTCATGCGCCCAGCCAGGCCGGACGCCGGCCATCCAGAAGGGGACCAGGCCGATATAGGCCACGCCGTCATATGTGTCGATGGTGAGCGGTGCGGGAATGTGTAGCCGGAGCACGTCGACCGGGATCGGCCAGTGCAGAAACAGCAGATCGCGCCACTTCTGGTGGCCGAAAACGGGCAGCGACGGCCGATACGTCGGCGCGATCCGGTCGATGTTTAGCGACTGCACGGCTCGGCCCTCCTAGCAGCGGCGTCGGCGATTGGCCCGCGCTCGACGCCCGTGCCGGAAGTATCGCCCCTGGTCGCGCGCCACTGCTGAAAGGATGCGCGCGAGCCTCGCGGTCAGGTGGGGCGGGCGTCGGCCACAGCCGGCTCGGAGTGGACCTGTGTGCGCTGGTCCGCGAACCACTGGCTGGTGACAATGCCGCCCAGCACCACGGCACCGACGATGCCCCAGATGGCGATGGCGTGGGCCGTCCCGATGCTGTCCGCCAGCGTGCCGCTGGGCAGGCTCCCGAGGGGCATCAAGCCCATGCACAGCATGTAGACGCCGAACACGCGCCCGCTCAACTCGTTGGGGACGTACTGCTGCACCGTCGCGAGGCCAAGCGCCGTGATGACGGCCGACAGCGCCCCGATGATCGCCAGCACCGTCGCGGCCATCAGCACGGACGTGGATAGGCCGAGCGGTACCAGCAGCAGGCAGCCGACCATCGCAGCGGCCTTGATGACCTGCCGCTTGTGGGTGATCGCGCCGATGCGAGCCAGCAGCAGGGCACCGGCCAGCGCGCCGCCGCCCATCGACGATGTAAGGATGCCCAGGCCGTCTGGCCCGGTGCCCAGCGAGTCCCGGGCGAAGGCCGGCAACAACTGCACGAACGACATGCCGAACAGGTTCGAGGCGCTGACGATCAGCAGCGTCTCGAAGAGGCGGCGGGTGGCCCAGCAGAAGCGGAAGCCGTCCGCGATCTCCTTGCCGCGCAGCCTGAACGGCCGAGGTGGGGTGGCTGGCCGGTGCTTAATTGACAGAATCTGCGAGACGGTCCAGCCGTTGGCAACAAGGTTGACCAGCAGCACCGCGAGCGGCCCAATGGTCGCCAACAGGAAGCCGGCCAGCCCCGGCCCGGTGATGCGCGCCAGGTTCATGGACGCGGTGTGCAGCGCCGTGGCGTTGTGCAGCAGCGGCTTCGGCACGATCTCGGCCATCAGCGACTGCCGCGCGGGCATGTTGAACGTGTAGCTCATGCCCATCAGCAGCGACGCCAGGAGCAGGTGCCAGATCTCCAGCTTGTCGAGCCAGAACAGCAGCGCAATGCCGCCGTTGATGGTCACGGCGGTCGTCTGCGTCACCAGCAGCGAGCGCCGGCGCTCCCACGCGTCGGCGACGGCCCCGCCGATCGGGGACATGACGGTCATGGCGATGCCGGCCATCGCGCCGTTCAGCCCAAGCCAAAACGGTGAGTTACCGATCAGCAACAGCAGCCAGCCAAACGTCAGTTGCTGCATCCAGTTGTTGAACTGGAACCCCATGTTGCCGAAGAACAAGCGGCTATAGTCGGCCACGCGCAAGGAGCTGAACATGTCGCCGGCGAGCGAGTCGGCAATGCCAGCGGGAGCGGACGAAGCCTCCGGTTTCGGCAGCGTGGTACCTCCAGCGATGCGTAACCGAGGATAGCGCACACTGACGCGACGGTGCGACATGGACCGTCCTGCGCGGCGCTCACACGCACGACGGGCCGCGGCGTGAATCCCACCTGACGAGGGGTCCGGCCGGCTATCGCTTGCTCCGGCACTGCGTGCCGCCCCACCATCCTTGCAGTAACGAAGAGCGCAATCCGAACGTAGCGACGCCGCCCGGTGCGTGTCACCGACATGCGCGGCGATGGGAGTGTAACCGTGCGACTGTTGGTGACAGGTGGGGCGGGGTACGTCGGCGGCCATGCCGTCCGCGCGCTCTTGGACGCCGGCCACGAGGTTGTGGTGTTCGACAACCTCGTGTACGGACACGCCGAAACGGTGCCGTGCGAACTGGTGGTGGGCGACCTGTCCGACCGGCCGCTGCTCGACCGGGTGCTCGGTGGGGGGCAGCCGTTTGACGCCGTGCTTCATTTTGCCGCCTACGCCTACGTCGGGGAGTCCGTCACGGAGCCGGCGAAGTACTGGCGCAACAACGTGGCGGCCGGCCTTGAACTGCTGGACGCGATGCGGGCACACGGCCTCAACAAGATCGTCTTCTCGTCCACCTGTGCGACCTACGGCTACCCGGAGACGGTGCCTGTCACCGAGGATGAGTCGAAGAAGCCCGAAAGTCCGTATGGCGAGTCGAAGCTGACGTTTGAGCGGGTGCTGGCGTCGTACGCCCACGCCTACGACCTGCGGTCGGTGAGCTTGCGCTACTTCAACGCGGCCGGT
Organism: Chloroflexota bacterium; assembly: GCA_038318015.1. Classification (GTDB taxonomy): domain Bacteria; phylum Chloroflexota; class UBA6077; order UBA6077; family JACCZL01; genus JADZEM01. The sequence continues at coordinate 12,138 of JBBQBU010000019.1, forward strand.
GCCCACCCCGACGGCACGCTCGGCGAAGACCATGAGCCGGAGACGCACTTGATCCCGCTGGTGCTGCGGGTGGCCGCCGGCCGTGCTCCGAGCATCAAGCTGTTCGGCACGGACTACCCGACGCCGGACGGCACCTGTATCCGGGACTATATCCACGTTGAGGATCTTGCCAGCGCGCACATCCTGGCGCTCAAGGCGATGGACGAGCCGGGCGCGTGCAAGGCGTACAACCTGGGCACGGGCAAGGGCTACTCGGTCCGCGAGATCATCGACGCCTGCGAGCGCGTGACCGGCAAGGGCATCGCGGTCGAGGAGGTGGAGCGGCGGCCCGGCGACCCGGCGGCGCTGTTCGCCGACAACACGCTGATCCGCCGCGAACTGGGCTGGTCCCCGAAGTACAACGACGCCGAGTCGATTGTCGCGACGGCCTGGCAATGGCACGTGCGCCAGTGGGGCGGCGAACCGTAGGAACTCGCGTCCGGGATGTCCGCGCGGTGCTGGGCGAGGCCGGGTGTGCACCCACCGGGTAGGAGAGTTCTGTTGGCAAGCCGGCACCGCGGGCGCCGGCTTGCTGCCCGCTGACAGTCCATTGACACTGGCCGGCGGCGCGGTATCATGTTCTCACTATGGTTGGACGCGCAACGTCGCTCGTCCTGTACCTGGGCTGGCCGTGTTCGCTGGCTTTGGTGATAGGGCTGGCAGGAATCCAGCCTGGGCAGGGTGCGCTGCCCCCCCGTCTTCGGCTGTCGGTGGCAGCCTACGGCAAGTTCGAGGCACTCAGCGTCTGTGTGCAGTCGGTCACGGGTGAGCGCCATGAAGCCGAAGCTGGCCGCGACCTTGTCGCCGGTGCGCTAGACGACTTCACCGTCAACGGCCGGCGCCAGTTCACGCTCCCGGCGGTCGTCGATGCGATGTGCCCAGGCGTCGCAGCTCACGACGGCAGCGGGTCAGAGAAGCGGCGCGTGGCGAACCGGGGCGGGAGCACCTTGCCGTCGCCGAGTCTGTATCACCTGCACATCTTCCTGATGCGGCGCGTGTCATTGATGATGCTGCGCCTGGAGCCGAATCCCAGTGACCGGCGCGTACTCATCGAGGAGTACTCCAGCAGCGGAGTTGACGGCGAAGCGAAGATGACCGGCATCACGTACAGCTTGTACACCACTATTGACAAGTTGAACGATGGGGCAACAGTGCGGCGGTTCTTCGATCACGTACTTGAGATGCAATCGCAGCTTGGCGCGCGGCCGCCCGCCCACTCGTAGGGGACAACGTATGCTTCTGACTTCACGGAGACGGTGGATGATGGAGCCCGGAGCGTTGCTCAGCGGCCGTTAACGTACAGCGAAGTTGCACCAGCGATGGTGACGCCGACAGCAACAAGGAACGCGGCCGATGTCCACCGTTCGGTCTGAACGGCGATGCGTGTTCTGCCGGCGGCACGGAGGCGTTCCGCTCCCAGGACTGACACGATGCAGAGCAGACTCAGACCGAAGAAGACAAAGAATGCGTACTCGACGGCGATGGTGTAGCCGATATTGCCCAATTGGCTGTTGATGGCCGTCAGCAAGACCGCTCCTGACAACGCGCCAGTCACGGCCACCGTGACCTTCTCCTTCACGAGGGCAACCGGGAAGTACAACGAAGCGTACATCACCATCGTCATCATCAATAGTGGCAGCATGTTCTTGAAAAGCGTGGCAAGTGCCCGACGCTGGACATCGACGGCTACCAGATACCCCGAGAGTTCGCGATAGCTTTCTGCGCCGACTCTGCGCGGGTCGCCCAGCGCCGAATCCGTCACGACGTTCTCGCGTCGCTCGCGAGTCTCGAGCGCATCCCACTGTGACAGATTGCGGAACGCGTTGGGCGAGGAGATCCGTGCAATATTCGCGGTGGATGACCCCTGGGCCGCCGACGCAACGCGGACGACCGTGATGCCGCTGGCGGCGGCCGCCTCGGCTGCAGGAACTACGGCTGCCCGTCCACCCGCTGGCGTTCGCTTGTCCACGATGTAGACGATGCGATCTGCTGCGGCCCGCGCATTGAAGAACGGAAGCTGGAGCGTCTGGACATCAAAGGGGAAACGCTGCAACTCGAAGTCGTTGCGAAACTCTCCTTGCACGCGCCACAGTCGATAGACCGTTCCATCGGGCATTTCCCCCTACTCGGACGGACTCTTGCGGTCAAAACTGCCGCTCGTCAAGTTTGGAAACAGAATATCTGTCGGATCGGCGCTATCAGGGCCACCGTCGCGGGCAAAGCGGAGCCAGAGATACAAGTCTGCCCCGAAGCTTGACCGGGCGATGTCGATGCGGGGTATCTCGTTGATGAATATGCCGGTGTACACGACTCGCTGAAGGCGGGCGAAGCGCCCATGCTCAACTTCAAAGACTGCGCCTGAGGCGAGTTCAGCTACGTCAGGGATTGTCACTGGTACGATTTGCAGTGGGGCCGACTCGAACCGACCCCGATGGAACTGGCCGATCCTAACGGCCTGAGGCCGCCCGCGTTCCTCGTCAAACCAGACGGGGCCGAGCAGGCCCGATACGGCGCGGCTAGGATCATTCAAGTCCCGCAAATAGCTCAGCGCGGCGGCCCGCTGCGTCGCCGTGTCGGCGCTGACCATGGTTGTTCCCAGTGCGCGCGCAGTGGCTGCGGCGACGCGCCCGGCGTCGTACCCCGCAACGGAGTTCCAAACCGGATCATGCCCGAAACGCTCACGATAGCGTTGAGCAAAGGCAAGGGTGTCGGCGTATCTCCTCAATTGGGCAGGGTAGGTCTGGGGCAGCAAGTTAAGAGGAGGAAGGCTGCGCGAAGCTGGGGAAGTGACGCCGGCAACGGGGTTGTCAGCGAGGGTTGACGGACGTAAGCTGAGTCTGACCACCGGTGGTGGAGCGAGATGGCAGAGCGGCCGGTTCCCGAGGCGATAGCTCGACTCGACCTGGCGTCGATCGCGGACGTGGCCGTGCCGCAGGCGATCCGGGCGCTGCTGACGCTGGTCGAGGAGTTGGCATCGGAGAATCAGGCGCTGCGGACGGAGTTGGCCGAGGTCAAGGATGAGAACGCGCGGCGCTGTCCGAGGATGCGTCCCAGGTAGATCGCAAGTGCTTCGCCCTGTTCGCTGTTTTTGAACAGGACGCGGAACGTCGTTGGATTCTGGGTGATCAAGTCCGACGTAGCCGTCGGAGGAATCGACACGAGGTTGGCGGCGGCGTAGACCGGGCCGGCCACCAATGATGCGGTACTGAATGATGGCCCCAGCACCATGACCGCCTGACTTGCAACAATCCGTTCAGCGACCTCCTTCGCTCCCTCGTCGCTGCTCCGATCATCGTGCTCGATCAAGTCAATGCGCGGGCCGACTCCGCCACGATTTGCTTCCTCAATTGCGAGTTGCACGCCCTCAAGTGTGCGACGCCCGTACGTCGTCTCATCGCCGGAAAGCGGGAACGCTGCGGCGACAGTGATCGCCTGCGACGTTCGCGCAGGCCCTGAGCAAGCGGCACCAGTCATCATTGCGGCGAGGTCAGTGAACAGGGCGGGAAGGGTGTACCCGAACCGCATGGCCCACTTGTGCAGGGAACCGATGTGCATGAACCGCCGCCTCCGGTGTTCTCGCGGCGACGATACGCAACGCGACCCTCCGATGAAACAGTCAACACCGTAGACTGAACTGACCCTCGGCGCGCTCTGACCTGTCTGGTTGTCGGGCCTCGCTCTGACGCACGTCCTGCTGGCGAACAGCCGCCAGACTTCGCTAGTACAAGAGTGGGATCAGTTTGCGGACCCGACGCCGGTAGGCGTCGTACTCGGGGAACTTCGCGCTCAACCACCGCTCTTCGCGCGCGGCTTTCGCGTCGAAGAACCATGACAGCAGGGCGGCAGCCAGCAATCCGAGCCAGCCGCCATTGAGCAGCGCCCACCCAACGATGGCGATGACGCCGCCACCGTAGATCGGGTGACGTGCGAGGCCGTAGGCGCCGGTGTCCACCAGTTCGGCGTCGGAGCGTGGCTTCGGGAACGGCGTCAGGTTCGGGCCGAGGCGCAACACACCGGCCACCAGCAGCGCGCCGCCCGCGACAAACAGCCCCAGGCCGATCCACCGCAACGGCCCGAGGATGACGGCCGGCAGCGTCGGCCCGAGACGGGCGGCCAACAGCGCCAGGGCCGTCAGCGGGAACTGCGCGAAGACCCAGGCACCGCCGCGTGACCAGATAGTGTCGGCCGGTGCGTTGTCGTGCGCGCTGCTCAGATGGCTGCTCATCGTGCGCCTCCTTGCCTGCTACCCCGCGTGCCGTTCATCCAGCCTTCATCTAGCAGCATAGCGCAGCCGCCGCGCCGCGTGCGCGCATGACGTTCACGCTAGAGCGGACGGATTCCCGGCTGCTTAGCATCCGAATGTTGCCACAAGCCGCGTTCATGGGGCTGACCACCCCCTTTCTCCCCCGTGCGGGAGAGGGGCAGGGGTGAGGGTCGCCGGCGCACTGCCAGCCGGCCTCACAGACCTGTTTATCGGCCCTGAGCGCGTCCGGTCCCGTGCTGGTCCCGGGACTCGCTCGGGACTGTTGCCCGCCCACGACGGGACCGCGAGACGGGCCGAACGGCTCCCGGCAACCGACCAGGAAGGGGCGCACACTGTAAGAGAACGTGGAGGCGCTCGAACATGGTCACATCCCCGGCGGCCCGCATTGCTCCGAAAACTCCCCTGCGCGTCCTGGTTATCGATGCGCATCCCGCCGTCGGGCGTGGCCTCGTGCGCCTCGTCGGCATCATGCCGGGCCTGCAAGTGTGCGGGTTGGCGGCGCGCGCGCAAGATGGCCTTGAACAGGCCGCGCTGCTGCAGCCAGACGTCGCACTTGTTGATGCCGATCTCCCGAACGACGCGGCCGTCCGGACGATCCGTCAGTTGCGGACCTGCCTCCCGACGACCCGCGTGGTCGCCCTGGGCCTCTACCCCGACCGCCGCGCCGCGATGCTCGCGGCCGGTGCGCACGCGTTCGCCCTCAAAGATGCCGGGTTCGACGCATTGCGGGCCGTGATCGTCGCCGGTGCCAATCCACCTATGGCGTCAGTGCCGATGCCTCGGAGTAGCGCATCATGAATCTGACCCGAACCGCCGTCTTCCATCCCGTCATCGCCCTCACCATTGCCGCTGCGGTGGTCATTGGCGGTCTGGTGGCCTACACCGGCCTCGGATTGGAGCAGACGCCACAACTCGACATCCCGGTTGTCACCGTTCAAGTGACCGCCCCAGGAGCCAGTCCCCGGACCATTGAAGAGCAGGTCACCCGCAAGATCGAGGATGCGGTAGCGGGGTTAGGCAACATCAAGACCCTGTCCTCGACCTCGCGGACGGGCCTCGCCACCATCACCATCGAGTTCAAGGAGAGCATGGATGTCGATGTTGCCGTCAACGACGTGCAGCAGCGCGTCAGCGGCGTCCGTCGCGACCTGCCCGCCGAGGCCGAGGAACCGACGTACCTCAAGCTCGACCTGAACGACACGCCGGTCCTGTATCTGGCCGTCACCGGGCAGCCGGGCGTGGACGACACCCAACTCTTCCGCGTGGCTGACGACCTCGTGCGCCCGCGCCTGGAGACGGTGGACGGCGTTGGCCGTATCGTCGTGGTGGGCGGGCGCGAGCCGGAAGTGCAGGTTGACCTGCTGCCGGACCGCCTGCGCGCCTACGGCCTGACCATCGACAACGTGACGTCGGCGGTGCAGACGCAGTTCGTGAGCACCTCCGGCGGCGACGTGAAGAACGGCAGCGGCGACGGCTCCAGCCGGGCGTCGATCCGCATCGACGCGCGCGGTGCAGATCTGGACCGCCTCGGTGCGATGCCGGTCACGGCGGTCGACGGCTTCCGCACTGAGCTACGGAATGTCGCGAGCATTCACCTGGGCGGGGTCGAGGCGACCGAGGTGGTGCGTCTGAATGGACAGCCGGCCGTGGGCCTTCAGGTCTACAAGCAGTCCAGCGCAAACATCGTGCAGACGGTTGACCACCTGATCCCGCTCTCGGAGCAGATCAAGGGAGAGTTGCCGGCCGGCTTCTCGCTGGAGACGGCCATCGACCGCAGCCAGGGCGTCCGGCGCTCGGTGGCTGGCGTGCAGGAAGAACTGGCGCTGGCGGCGATCATCACCGGTTTGGTGCTGTTCTTATTCCTCCACAGCGTCCGCGCCACGACCATCGTGCTCATCGCCATCCCGACCTCGCTGCTGATCGCGCTGATCGTGATGCGGCTGCTCGGGCTGACGCTCAACACGATGACACTGGTCGGCCTGACGACGGCTATCGGCATCCTGGTGGACGACAGCATCGTCGTGCTGGAGAACATCTTCACACACCTGGGCAAGAACAAGGATTCGCAGACGGCGGCCGTTGACGGGCGCTCCGAGATTGGCATGGCGGCCATCGCCATCACCCTGGTGGACGTGGCCGTCTGGGGGCCGATCCTGGTCATCACCGGGTTGGTTGGCGCGTTCCTACGGAACTTCGCCATCGTGATCGTGGCGGCGACGCTGGCCTCACTGCTGGTCAGCTTCACCCTGACCCCGCTGATCGCCTCGAAGTGGCTGACGGGCAGCGACGGGGGCCACGATGACCCGACTCGCAAGAAGGGGCTGATCGGGCGGATCGCGTCCTTCTGGGAGCCGGCCTACCACCTATTGGAGCGCGGCTACCATCGCGCGCTGGCGTGGTCGCTGCGGCACCGGCCGGTCATCCTGGCCGTGACGCTTGGCATCTTCTTGCTCAACCTCGTGATCTTGCCACGCCTGGGCACCGAGTTCGCGCCACAAGGCAACGACGAGACGATCTCGGTGGTGGGCGAACTACCGCCGGGGACCGCCCTGGAGGCCGCCGATCGTGCCGCGAAGCGTTGGGAGATGGCGCTCAGCGACCACGACTTCTTCCCTGAGGTACGCCGGGTCTACACGCTGGTGGGCCGTGGCGACGGCGACGCCGACCGCGAGCCGCGCTACATCACGCTGACCCTGGACGTCGGCACGAGCCACTCGCGGACCCGCACCAGCAAGGAGATTGGGCGGGCCGTAGCCGAGGCCGGCGAGCAGATGAACGGGAACATGCAGGCGCGCGTAGGCGGGGCGTCCCCGGCCGGCGGCGGCCAGCCGATTCAGGTGCGGATCTTCGGGTCGGACCTGACGCAGCTTGCCACGGTCGCGGATCAGGCCCGCACGCAGCTTTCGACGCAGCCCGAAGTGGCCGACGTGACGAACAGCATGGCGACCTCGCCCGAAGTCACGTTGGTGCCGGACCCCAATCGGTTGATGGACTTGAGCTTGAACACCCAGGCGGTCGGCAACGCCGTGCGCGTGGCGTATCAGGGGGCGGTCGTCGGGCGATACGCTGAGGCCAGCGGCACCGAGCGCGACGTGCGGGTGCGGCTACCTGAGAACCTGCGCCACGACACGGCGGCGGTGGCAAACCTGCCGCTGGCCCGGCGCGGCGACCAACTGGTGACGGTTGGGCAGGTGACCACGGCTCAGACCGACGACTCGCCCACGCGCATCAGCCGGGTCAACCGGCAGCGGATCGCGCTGATTGGTGCGGACACCGGCAACGTGCCGCTCGGTGCTGCGACCACTGCGACCCAGAAGGTCATGGACGCCCTGAACCTGCCGGTCGGCAACCGCTGGGCCTTCGCGGGGCAGGCCGCCGACCAGGCCGACTCGTTCCGTCAGTTGTCGCTCGGCCTGCTGGCGTCGGTGGTCCTGATGTACATGGTGCTGTCGATCCTCTACGAGAACTGGTTGCAGCCCGCGCTGATCCTGAGCGCGCTGCCGCTGGCGACGGTCGGGGCGTTTGGGGGGCTGCTCCTCTTCGGCCAGAACCTGGGCATCGTGGCTTTCATCGGACTGATCGGCCTGTTCGGGATGGTCGGGAAGAACGCGATCCTGTTGGTGGATCGCGCCAACGAACTTCGGAAGCAGGGAATGGACCGCACGGCCGCCCTGGAGCACGCTGGCGAGTCGCGCCTGCGGCCCATCTTGATGACCTCCATCGTGCTCATCCTGAGCATGCTGCCGGTTGCCCTGAAGTTGGGCGAGGGCGGCGAGACGCGCGCTCCGATTGGTGCGGTGCTGGTGGGCGGCATGGCGACCTCGACGGTGCTGGCACTGCTATACGTGCCGGTGGCCTACACCTACTTCGACAGCTTCGGGACACTGCTGGCGCGGCTCGTGAGTTGGCGGCCGGGCATCGGGGGGCGTAAGGCGGCCACCAGTGCCGAGGGCACCCCGGCCACACCACAGCCCAAGAAGCCCCAGTCCGACAAGCCGCGCCGTGAGCAGGGCACCTCGCGCAACCCGCTGCCCGTCGCTGGCGGCGCACCGACCCCGTTGGAGCCGGCGTTCACGCGATCCGAGCTAGGGTACCGGCCGCGCCACGCCCGCCGCGCCCGCATCGATGCGTACCACCAGCGCCGAAACGCCGCAGACAGCGGGTCTGAGCGCCATAATGAATGATGGAGCAGCATGAGTTGTTTGTGCGGGCATCAACGGTAGAGGGCAATGGCCGACGAACGGGCGCACCAGAACCACCATCGCCACGAGCACGCGGCCGGCGCGGGCTGGACCGACGGGGATCTTTTCCCGCCGGTCCTCGTGCCGTCCGGCATGCCCGTTGATATCACGCGCGTCTGGGTGACGTTCTTGCGGAGCATCGGCGACGTGCTGCGCGAGGAAGTCCCGGAGCCAGAGGCGCGCCTGCGGGTGTCCCAGGCCATCGACGCGCTGGTGCCGCACGACGATATGATGATCGGGCGGGCCGAGCCGGGGAACTGCATCGTCTGGATTCGGCCGCAAGACGAGTACGACCCCGAGATGAAGCCGTCGCCAGTCCTGCCGATTGACGACCCGATTGTGGCACGCGTGCTGGCCGACGGGTTGCCGTCCCACGAGCCACAGCGCGTCGTGGTGCCCTTGCGGCTCGGCCGCCAGCACACCGGCGTCCTCGACGTGCGCCACGCCGCGCCGTGGGCCTACACCAGCGATCAGGTGGCGGCTGCCAGCCTGATCGGCGAACAGCTTGGTCCGATGATCGAGTTGATGTTTCACTACAAGGAGGAGGAGCAGGCTCGCAAGCGCCTGGCTTCCCTCATCGAGATCAGCCGGGCCATCAGCCACTCGCTGGACCTGGACGAGATCCTGCCGGTCATGGGCCGGTCGCTGATCGAGGCGCTTGGCCTGTCCAGTTGCCTGATCGCCCTGCTCAACGATGAGGGCACCCACCTGATTACGCGGGTTGCGCTGGGCAAGGACATTTTCCCAGACGACTACGACCCGGCCACCGATCCGCTGCCGCACCCGCCAATGGCGCTGAACAGCCCGGCCGCACAGGCGCTCCACTGTTTGCGCCGACCGGCCGCTGTGGTCGTTCCGGAGGACGTGCGCGACGAGCGGCGGGCGCTCGGGCTGCCGGTTCCTGATCGCGTGCTCGCGGTGCCGCTGGTCGTGCGCGACCGGCTGCTCGGTGCAGCGCTGCTGCCGATCCGCGACGACGAACGGGTCTTCTCGGAGGCGACCCTGGCGCTGGCGATGGGTATCGCACAGTCGGCAGGCGTCGCCATCGAGCACGCGCAGTTGTACGCCCGCGCCCGTGAGCTTGGCGTGGTCGAGGAGCGTAACCGGCTGGCCCGCGAGGTGCACGACACGCTGGCGCAGGGCTTGACGGCCATCGCACTGCAACTGGAGGCCGCCGAGCGGTTATTGCCGCCCGGTGCCGAGGCGAAGCGCATCGTGGCCGATGCCCGCGAGCAGGCGCACCGGTCGCTGGACGAGGCACGGCGGGCGGTCTGGGGCTTGACGGCTCGGCCGCTGGACGGCGCATCGCTGCCGGAGGCGCTCGAAGGCGAGGTTGAGCGGCTCGGGCGTCGTCTTGGCGTCCCGGTGCAATTGACCAACGAGGCCAACGGCGCGCCCCTCACCGACGAGCAGGCGACGGCGCTGCTGCGGGTTGCCCAGGAGGCGCTGCACAACGCTCAGAAGCACGCCGAGCCGACGCGCGTCCGCGTCGAACTGATCTACGATAAGGCAATTGGCCTCGTGACGCTGCTGGTGGCGGACGACGGCAAGGGCTTCGACCGACGGGCGCTGCCGGGGCCAGACGGCGGCTTCGGCCTGAGCGGCATGAGCGAGCGGATGCGGCTCGCTGGCGGCGACCTTGACGTGGAGAGCGCGCTCGGCTGGGGCACGCGGGTCCGGGCGCGCTTGCAGCTTGACCCGGCCATCAACGCCGCTACTGCTGTGACGGACCACCCGCGCGACCCGATCCGTGTCCTGCTGGTGGACGACCATCCGTTGGCGCGCGAAGGACTGCGGCGGCTACTGGAAGGCCGCGACGATGTGGTGTTGATGGGTGAGGCAGTTGACGGGATAGAGGCTGTCGAGCGGGCGCTGGCGTTGCGGCCGGATGTCGTGCTGATGGACTTGCAGATGCCGCGCCTGTCCGGCCTGGGTGCGATCCAGGCGTTGCGTGCGCAGTGGCCAGAGGTGCGCGTGCTGATCCTGACGACGTTTGCCCAGGATGAGCACCTGTTTGAGGCGCTGCGGGCTGGTGCGCGCGGTTACCTCCTGAAGGACGCCGGCGCCGACGACCTGGCTGCTGCCATCCGGACGGTCCACGATGGCGGCTCGCTGGTGCAGCCAGCAATGGCGTCGCGGCTGCTGGATCGCTTCGGGGAGATGGCGACCCGTGAGCGACTACCTGAGACCCTGACCGAACGCGAGATCGAGGTGTTGCAGCTAGCGGCGGGCGGTGCGCGCAACAAGGAGATTGCCGAGCGCCTCATCATCTCCGAGAAGACTGCGAAGAACACGCTCAGCCGGGTCTACGGCAAGCTGGGCGTGGCGACCCGCTCCGAGGCCGTGGCGCGCGGTCGGTCGCTTGGCCTGCTGCCGCTCGACGACACGCACTTCGTCGCGGAGACGGCCTAGCGCGCTTGGTGACAATGATTGTGGTGAGCCACCGGCGCTCTTGCGTTGGCTGGTCTGTACATCGGTCCGCGTCAGAGGCCCGCTTCGTGCTGGAGAGGGGTGGCGGGATCCGGGTCGCGCGCGAGGGCCAGTTGACGACAGAGCGTAGTTCGTGAATGTGCGCGCCGGCTCGACGGAAGAGCTGCTCCTCGAAGCGGTACGGGACATCCGGGCGGTTGAGGCGTCCGCGTCGCTGTTGCTGATCGGGCCGCAGGCGTGTTCGACGGTGGATGCGGCGAACCAGTTGACTGGCACAGGACGCGTCGCATTGCTGCATCTTGACCGATCCGCTGGCGGGGTTGGCTGCGGACTCGGCAACCGCGAGGCGTACCTGAGCAGCGACCTGACCGCCGAGCGCGCAGGCGATGCCGAACGGTACGCCGTGGTCGGCCTCAACGTGGAGGCGGCCAAGAGTTACCGGCTGCTCCGTGAGATTGTGACGGCGCTGCCCGGCTACGTGCTTCCGGACGGCGTGGTGCTGGTCGCCGGTCCCCGCAAGGGCGGGGCCGACGTGGCCGCCACGACGCTGCGCGAGGTGTTCGAAGCGGTGACATTGCTGGCGTATCGGAAGGGTCACCGCGTCTACCGCGCCGTCGGGCTACGGAATCCGACCGTTGCCGCTGCCGTCGCTGCGCCGCCCGACAGTGACTCCGCACAGTTCGCTCCCGAGCGGGTGCTCCTGCGCGGGCTGGACATCCAGCTTCTGCAAGATGAACGGATCTTCGCACGCGGCCGGCTCGACCCGGCGACGGCGATGCTGGCCGGCTGCTTCGAGGTGCCACCGCAAGCTGACGTGCTCGATCTGGGGTGCGGCGGCGGCGTGTTGGGCATCCTGGCGGCCTTGCTGGATCCGACCAGCCGCGTCACTCTGGCCGATGCCGACCCGCTAGCCGTCGAGGTCAGCCGCCGCAACGCTGCCCTGAATGGGACCGCGAACGTCACGGTGCACCTGTCAGATGTGCTGACAGACGTGCCGGGGCAGACGTTCGACGTGGTGTTGACGAACCCGCCGTTCCACCAGGGGCGCGCCCAGGATGTCGGCCTCGCGCACCGCTTCATTGCGGAGGCTGGTGCGGCACTCCGACCGGGCGGGCGGCTGTACGTCGTCTGCAATCGATTTCTGCGCTACGAGCCGGTCATGAAGCAGCACGTCGGCCCCGTGACGGAGGTGGCCGGAGATCAACGATACAAGGTGCTCGTGGCCCGGCACCCGGCCTGACGCGCGCCCAGCCTGATGCGTGACCCGCTGGCATGGGCTGGCCGCGCTGTGCTTACCATGCTGGTCGCCCTGGCTGACGCACT
>JBBQBU010000020.1:0-24351 GCA_038318015.1 Chloroflexota bacterium
TGGGCGGTGCTGAGAATCAAGATCAATCGGGGACGGGTCCTCTTCATGCCTGTTGACGCCAAATCGATGAAGTTTCGGGCGGATCGCTGCTCTCGGGACGCCGTCGTCTGCCCAGAAATCACGATTCGACGCTAGTAGACAGAAGGTTATGCGATAGCCCTGGCCGCGATGGCCTGGCAGGGGCGCGCGTTCTGTCCTCTGCTGTATGATCCGTGCCGTCATCGTGGCCCGTGCGGGGATGCTCGATCATGGCGCGCCACGCAGACGAGGGATCTGTGCCGACGACGAATCAGCAACGCTATGCGAACCTCTGAGCCGGACCGCTCAGGCCAGAGCAGCCCCCGCCTAGCCCCGCGCACAAGCGCCCCTCGTCGGGCGTTGCGATTTCCGTCATTTGACGTGTCGGGCGCGCTGGTCATCGCGGCCTGCATCCTGGCGGCTGCTTACTTCCTCGTGACCGTCGCGGACTATTCCCGCCTGTTCGTCCATCCGGACAACCACCTGTTCATCCTCAAAGAGTCGCTGCGCGACGGGCTGGCCATCGACGTTCGTGACCTCCCCAACTCGTTTCAGCTTCGGGCAGAGGGCGAGTCGCGCCCGCGCTTTCTGACCTACCTGTTTCTTGCGGTTGACCAGAAACTGCGGCTCTGGCTCTATACCTGGGTGCCGACCCATCCAACGCTGGCCCCCGTCACCTGGCTGCTTCAGTTGGTCGTCGGCCCGCTGTTGCTCTACCGCCTGCTGCTGAACGTCACGGCGGATCGGCTTGCGGCGCTGGCAGCCGTGGCGGTGTATGTCAGCGGGACCGGCTTCCTCTCCGCTTTCACCATGCACTTCATGCCGGGCAAGTCGCTCTCCAACCTGACGCTGATAGCGGCGTTCTGCGCAGCGTCGGAGGCCACCCGGCGACTCACGCCCGGCCAACTGCTGGTGGATGCCCCCGGCGCGAGCAAGTACGTGGCGATGCTGATGCTCCTCGCCGGGCTGTTCCTGGACGAGATGCCGATTGCGGCGTTCATCGTGCTGCCGCTCTTTTTCTGGTCCGCGTTCGTCCCGCGCTGGCCGTGGTCACCCTTCGCGTCGCGCGTCGGCGACTTCGTCAAGAATGGCCTGTTCTTCTCGATCCCGGTCCTGGCGTTCCTGGTGATGGTCCTCGTCATCATGCCGCCGCTCACCATGTACCTCTTCGGCTTCACCTTCGATTACCTGGGCGACACCCTCCTGACCGGTGGCAACACCCGCACGGCTTCCTCGTTGGAGAATGCCGTACTGAGCGGCCTTGATTCGTCGGTCTTGCTCGGGAATCTGACGACGCTGTTCGGGTTGTCGCTGGTGCCATGGTTCATCAGCCCGTTCATCCTCACGGTGAACGGCACCTTCCCCTCCGGACAGGTGACGAACCTGCCGAAGGTCGTGACCCTGCTCGCCTTCTTAGGGCTGGCAATCGTCGTGGCCGTGCGGAGCCGAGGGCCGTTCGCGGTGCATCTGCGCGGCCTGCTCGTGGCGTTGCCCCTCTTCATCGTCTTTCTCAGCCTCTTGATGGTGCGGCATATTCCCGTCGTCACCGGCTACTACTACGGGGCCATCTTCGCCTCGCTGTTCGCGCTGCTGGTGGGCATGTTGGTGACTGGTGTGTCGCGCCTCCTGCCTGCGGCTCGGCCGGTCGCGGCGCTCGGGGTGTTGGCTATCGTCGGCATCCAACTGGTGAACTACGGCCCGCTCAATGATGGCTGGCGCGTCACGCACGACGATTTCGTGACGCCCGACAGGATGGTCAAGGCCAAAGACGCGCGCGACCGGCGAATCCGGATCGTACCGGAGCATCGCGACCTGACGGCGACGGAGGTGCGCGCCGTCTGGACGGCCTGGAAACAAGGCCGCCTGGACCGCTACCTGCGCGAGAACGGCGTCTCATCGTCAGCCGTCTACGAGGTCGTCGAGTTGCAAGAGCTTGACCGCGCCCGCGAGCGCCGGTGACGCTCATGACCGGCTCGTCCGATCCGTCGGCGAGCGCCGCCGCGCGACAGGAGGCCGCGAGCCAGCCGCAGCGTGACCGTGCTACCGGGCAGGGGCGGGTCGACTGGCTCCAACGCCTGAGGCCGACGCGGGCGAATGCCTCTACATGGCTGCCTGCGCTCCTCGCCGTGCTCTTGATTGTCGCAGCGTTCGCGACCATGGTCGCGCGGGCGGTGGAGATGGGGTTCCACAACCGGCAGCCGGTCTGGGTCGTCGATGCGATTCCGCCCGTGCTTTCAGAGCAGTATTACGGCCACCAGAAGCGGTACACCGCGCTCGCAGAGGTCCAGCGCCGCTTCTTCGCCCGCGTCAACCGAGAGGTCGCGACGGCGGAGTCGATTAATGCGGCGATGCGTCGGCTGGCCGAGACCGGCACCAACAGTGCGGGTGAGTCGTACGTCCTGCTCGGTCCCGACGACAAGGGCATCGTCGATCTGGTCGGGGCGAGCTTTCGCCTGTTCGGGCTCCGCACGTCGAGCATCTTGACGCTGTACTTCGCCATCCTGCTCGCGTCATCCGCGCTCTACGTCGTCGCATTCTGGCGTTCGGCGAGCGCGCTGCTGCTGCTGGCCGCTTTCCTCGTCATGTTCACCCTCGTCATGCCGATGCTGATGTATAACCCGCAGCTTCGTTCACCGCTGGCACTGCGCGTGTTGCCGATCCTCTCGATGGTCGCCTGCCTGCACGCTCTGATGTTCGTGGCGACGAGCCTACATCGCCGCATTGGCGTCCTGTCGATCATCCTGCTGGCACTCCAGATCGCGCTGATCAGCTTCACGATCCACCTGCGTTCTACGACGCTCTGGCAGGTGGCGACGATCATGGGCTTCGGCGTCGCTGCGCTGGTCGTGCCACAGGTCGTCGCACGCATCCGGCGGGTCAACGTGCCGCTACTGCCCGGACGGTCAACGCTGCTGGGTGCGGGGGCAGCAACTGGGCTGATGATCGCGGGGTATGTCGGACTGCAGGTGTATCAGGCGACGGCCTTGCCGGAGGAGTACCGGCGCGGCGACGAGATCGCGACGCGGGTGTTCTGGCACAACGTCTTTACCGGCTTCGCCTACCACCCTGAGCTTCAGGGTCGCTTCAAGATCTGGCTCGACGATGTCAGCATCATGGCGGCGACGCGCGACTATCTTTCCGAGATCGGGCGTGCGGACGTCTGGCGAGACATGGGCGGCACCGAAACGGGATTCGAGGGCGTCAAGTTCGCGAAGTACGATCCGATCGTGCGCGACATGCTGGTCGCGCGCTGCACCGTGTTGGTTCGCGAGTGCCTGGAAACCTTCCTCTGGTACAAGCCGGTGTCGCTGGTCCAGAACCTCGCCTGGCTGTACGGCTTCCGGGAACTGCCGCCGGACCTGGATGTCGCCGACTCGCCGTACTTCGGGGACATCCTGAAGCGGCAGTTCCTGGGTACGTCCGACGGGCTGGACCGCAGCGGTCGCCGCGCCTACCTCTGGACCCCGGCCGCGCTGCTGGTGATCGTGCCGTTCGTCGCGCTGCTGCTGCTGGAGCCGCGTCCGGTGGCGTGGCCGACGCTCAGCGCCGGCGTTGCGCTCGCGCTAGGAGCGACCATTCCGACGGTGGTCGGGTACGCGGCCCCCCACACCGTTGCTGAGGCAGCCATCGCATTCGGGATGGTGATCTATCTCGGGGGGTGCCTCGCGGTCGCCGGGGGCGTCCGGGCGATCTTGCGCATGGCCCGGCCGACCCCGGTCTGAGCGGGCACCGGCTGGTGCGATCCTGACCGGACGTGCGCCCATCACCACATGTTGAGCAGCCAAGCTGTTAGATGCGCCACCGATACAGGTTGACATCGAACGGGTAGAGGAAGCGCGGGATCTGAAGCCAGGGCAGACTGAAGACGGGCGGGAACATGCTGAACATAGAGGTGCCGAACGACTGGCACGAAAACTGCGCGCCGGGCAGGGCGGCCCGCCCCACCTGCTCGTACGCGTCAGCGGGATAGAAGCACATATCCAGCTTCTTGCCCAGCAGCGACCGGGCGGTGTTCCAGAACAGTCGCTCACCCAGCCAGACCGGCGGCCACGGGCTGACCTCGCAAACGAGCAGCTCGCCGCCCGGCTTGATGACGCGCCCGAGTTCGCGGAAGACCCGCAGGAGGCTGCGCCGGTTCTCGTCCATCGTCAGGCCGGTCATGTGGTGGATGGCGTAGTACGCCAGCACCATATCAACCGACTGGTCCGGCAGCGGAAGCTCCAGCGCGGACCCGTAGATCCGCATGTCCACATGGCGATTCGCCCGGATCGACTCGTAGGAAGCGTCCAGGCCGATCACGAACGCATCAGCCGGCTTCTCGTAGGGGAGCGTGGGGCCACACCCGACATCCAGCACGAGCGAGCCGGGGCGTAGCAGCGGCTCGACCACGGCTGCCTGACCTTCGTAGCAGAGGCAGCGGACACCCTCGCTCGCGTTGCCGGCCGTCATGACTTCGTGGCGGTCGTCAAAGAACGATGTGGCCGCGCGGTCGCCGAACGCCACCACGTCATGGGCCAGCTTCCCGACGAAACTGCACGGCGTGTTCTGGCAGCGTACGGCGTCGTCCGCGACTGCCAGGGACGCATGACAACGTGGACAGACCAGCATGCGTTGAACCTGCGCCCGCAGATCGGCGGATGTCGGATGAGCGATCAGGTTGCCGCCTTGATGCCGGAGTGATGGTGGGCGAATCTCGGATGGCGCGCGGACAGCCATGTCACACCTGTTCCCTCAGCAGGCTGCCAGCGGGAGGATGGTACGGAACTGCAGCCCCTCGTATCAACGCCAGACGGCGAGAAAACGGGCCGGGCACCGCACGCACCAGCAAGATCAGGTGGTTTGCGGCAGGCAGCGCGGATCCATGATGCAGCAGGCACCGTCATCCATGTGGTCGGCGCTCTCCACCTGCAACGTCACATGATCGACGTGCAGATTCTCGCGCAGCAGCGTCTGGAGGTCGTGCAGCACGTCGGAGGACGGCCGTCCGCTGGCCTGCACATGGGCGCTCATCGCCACGTAGCCGCTGGAGATCGTCCAGGCGTGGACATCGTGGACGGCGGCGACGCCGGGCGTCTGCTGCATCGCCCCGACGATGTTCGCAAGGTCAAGGTGAGCGGGAGTGGCCTCAAGCAGCACGTCCAGGCCGCTCCGCAGCAGGGTCCAGGCACGCGGCAGGATGAACAGCGCCACCAGCACCGACACCAGCGGGTCGGCCTGATACCAGCCCGTCAGCATGATCGTGATGGCCGCCAGGATCGCACCGACTGAGCCGAGCATGTCCGCGACCACTTCCAGCAACGCACCGCGCAGGTTCAGGCTCTGGTGGGCCGCGCCGTGCAGCACCTTGAAGCCGATCATGTTGACGATCAGGCCGCCGGCCGCCACGAAGAGCATCGGAACGCTAGCAACCGGCTCCGGCTCGCTGAAGCGGTGCCACGCCTCGTACAGCACGACACTCGCAATGCCGAGCAGCAAGACGGCGTTGGCGACGGCGGCCAGAATCTCGGCGCGGTGGAACCCGAACGTGTTGCGGGCGGTAGCCGGCCGCGCGGCGATCCGCAATGCTGCCAGCGACATGGTGAGGCCGAACATGTCCGCCAGCATGTGGCCGGCGTCAGCCAGCAGCGCCAGCGAGCCGGTCAGCAGGCCGCCCACCACCTCAGCGAGGAGGTACGCGGTAGTGAGACCGAGAACCACCAGCAATCTGCGTTGGTTCGACGCCGACGCGTCGTGTGCGTGCGGGCCTGCGGGCGTTGCATGGCCGTGATCGTGCTGGTGCGTTGCCGTGTCCATGCGCCAGGACTGTGAAGCTGGTCAGGCTCCATCCTTAGCACATACGTATCATACGGGTCTTCGGCTTAAGGCCACAAAAACCGGGCCGTCATATTGCTGACCATGCCCTTACAAGAACGCCGGAGAGACCAACTGGGGGACGCTGTGCGGTGTGCGGCCGGTCTCGGCACGTGCCGGCTGCCGGCTGCACGTGCTGGCCGCCGGCGCACTGGGATTCAGGTGAGGCCGGCCAGACCCAGGATGCGGCCGGCGGCAACCGCTGCCCCGTCCAATGGGCGTTCGGTCCAGGGGCGGTCTAGCGCCTGCAAGCGGGCCAGGGCCGCCCCGAGGGCGAGCGTGTCCAGCGCCGCGCGATCCAGCGGCACGGCGTGCGCCTCCACCTCCAGCGCGCGGACCAGCACCGGCTCTTCGCGGAAGCCGGCGCGCGAGACGTACAGCGCCGGCACCCGGTTGGCGATCAGGTCGGCCACGATGCCGTAGCCGGGCTTGGTGACGACCACGTCGCAGGCGGCCAGCAGGTCAACGTACCGGTCGGTCAGTTGCGGCAGCAGGAACAGGTTGCGGCCCTGGCGCACGGCCACGCCGCTGGCGGCCAATGGCGCGTCGCGGCCCGTCGCCGTCGCCACAAACGCGTAGTCGCCCATCGCGGCCAGCCGGGCCGCGTCCAGGCTATCGCTGGCGTGCCCCCCGAAGCTGAACAGCACCAACGGTGTTCCGAGGGGCAGGCCGAACTGCCGGCGCGTGTCGGTGCGGTCGGCCCGCGAGCGCCGCGCGATCAGTGGGATATCCTCAATGACCGGGAAGGCCGTCAGCCCATCGTGGAACGGGAGGCGCAGCAGCAGGGTGGCCTGCGCGTACTGTGCGCGCAGATGCTCGACCAGCGGGGCATACTCGGGCGTGGCATCGACGTACGGCCCGTAGATCCAGTCCCACGAGAAGTTTGCCAGCCCGATGCCGGGCACTCCGGCCCGGGCTGCGATCTCGAAGGCGGCAGACGGGATATCGGCGACGACGGCGCGCGCTCCGAGCCGTCGCAGGTAGGCGGCTTCGGCCTCAATCTCTGGTCCCTCCTGGGCGACGCGCTCGGCGTACCGCTCCAGCGTGGCGCGCGGGTCGATGTGCAGGCTGGTGGGCTGCACCACGCCGGTGTCGATGATGGCGTGTTCGACCTGGACGCCGGCCGGGAAGATCCAGGCCGGGGCCGCCGTCCGCGCGACGATGCGCAGCGCAGGGGCCGCCGCCAGCAGCGCTCGGCAGAGGATGGCGCAACGAACGGCGTGCCCGAAGCCGTGGCTGCTGGTGTAGAGCGCAATGGTCGGGCGGCCGTCACCGTCGTCGGGTGCGCGTGACGTGGCGGGCCGGGCGGGCAGTGTGGTCGGCACGCGCCCATTGTACGGCGACTTATACTGCCGGCGCTCCGGCGGCGTGCGGCATCGTCCGGCAGCCGGACGGCCATCTTGGACATGGTAGTTTGCGGGCAGGGGGGGACGCGCATGGTCGAGGCACGACAGCTTCTTGAGGGCGCGGTCGATACGCACGTGCATAGCTCGCCTGACCTCGTCGAGCGCAAGCTTGATGACTTCGAGTTGGTGCGGCAGGCGCGTGACCGGGGCATGGCCGGCGTGGTGCTGAAGAACCACTTCTTCACGACGACGCTACGGGCGAAGTTGGTGGCGTCGCAGGTGCCGGGCATCGCAGTCGTCGCCTCGGTGGTGCTGAACCAGTCGATGGGTGGCATCAATCCGTGGGCGGTGGAGGCGGCCGGGCGCGGCGGCGCGAAGGTGGTGTGGCTGCCGACGGCGCACTCGGAGAACCAGTTGCACCACGAGGAGCAGCCGGGCGTGGCCCCGCACCCGGCCGCCTTGCGCCTCGCGGGCTACGAGACAGCGGTGCAGGTGTTCAACGCGGACGGCACGCTGACGGCGAACGCGGAAGCGGTGCTGGAGATCATCCGTGATCGGGGCATGGTGCTGGCGACGGGCCACCTGACACCCGAAGAGGTGGACCGTCTGACGGTGCGCGCGCTGGAGATCGGCGTCCGCAAGATCGTCTCGACGCACCCGGACCTGCCGGTGATCTCGATGCCAGTCGAGCTACAGAAGAAACTGGCTGCGCGCGGCATCTTCTTCGAGCGCACGTTCAACGTGACGGCCCCGAGCTACAACGCGCTGACGGTGCCGCAACTCGCCGCGCGCATCCGCGAGGTCGGCCCGGCCAGCACGATCATGGCGACGGACTTCGGGCAGCCGAACAGCCCGCTGCCGGCGGACGGCCTGGAGAGCTACGTGGCGGGGATGCTGGAGAACGGCTTTTCGCCGGACGAGGTGCGGCAGATGGTCGGCGCGCATGCCCGTGGCCTGCTCGACATCTGACCCGCTGAGCATCGAAAATGAGTATCAATCTTGATACTATCAAGATTGATACTCATTCCTAGCAAATCCAGATTGCTAGTTTGCACTGGCGCGGCGCGCCCTCTGACGCTCGCTGATCTGCTCGCGCCGCGCTGATTGTCCGTTTCGTTAGGATGCCGTTCTGCCCGTCGGGATACACTGATGCAAGGGAGGCGCGAACGCGATGGCCGCACGATTCGAGAGTATGGATGTCGATGCAATGCCAGAAGTATTGCGCCTTGCAGAAGATGTCGCAGCGGCAGGCCGCCCCCGCTCGCTGTGCCTGGACGGCAAAGAGATCGCGGTGCTTCTGCCGGTACAGGCGAAGCGAAAGCCCAGGCGATTACCCACTGAGAAGGATGCCGAGGCTTTTCGTGCAGCGGCCGGAAGCTGGCGAGACGTAGATACTGATCGTCTGCTCACGGACATCTACGCCAGCCGCGACGTGCCGCCTGCCCCGCCCATCGACCTGTGAGCTACCTCGTCGATACTGATCGTATCGTCGATTACCTCAAGGGGCGTCAGGAGGCGACGGACCTTTTCGAATCCCTGCACGTTGATGGTCTGGCAATGAGCCTCGTGACGTACGCCGAATTGTACGAGGGCATCTACTACGGTGCGAACCCTCAGCCTGCCGAACGTGGACTGCGACTGCTTTTGCGGACGGTTGACGTGCTGCCGCTAACCCGGGCCATCATGCGGCGATTCGCCATGCTACGCGGCAATTTACGACGCACGGGCCTGCAGATCGGCGACCTCGATACGCTGATTGCTGCGACGGCACTGCATCATAACTTGACACTGGTCACGCGCAATGTTCGCCACTACACGCGCATCTCTGGACTCAGGATCCTCTAATTCGAATCAGGGATTGCGACGCATCGATTCGCCGCTCTGACCTGGGCAGCGACGGCCCGTGTCAGTCATTGTCGGCGGTGGCCGTAGACCCAGATGGAGCGCCAGATGACGGGGAGGCCGGGGCAGCAGCCGGCCCAGCCCGGCGCTTGGCGTCCAGCAGGCGCGCCCCCATTGCCGACGAGCTGGCCGTGCGCGACGACGCACCCGCCACCGCTGTGCCAGCTTCGGCCGGGCCGTTGCGCGCGGCGGCACCCCGACGGCCGGCCATCAGCCCGCCGCCCTCAATCGAGATCCGCCCCTTCGCCGCCAGCAACCGCGACGCCGCCGGCGCTGCCGCCAGCCGCGCCCGTCCGAGCCAGTTGTCGAGCACGTAGGCCCAGGCCTGTTCGGCGTCCATCCAGCCGAGCCGCAACCGCCGCGCCGCCACGTCGAACATGAACAGCAGCAGCGCCAGCGTCATCAGCCAGGGCCACAACTCGCGGGGCTGGCCGTCGACGCGGCGCTCACGGTCGAAGACCGTCTTCGGGTCGCCCACCACGCGGCCGTCCGTGATGCTGGCAAGCTGCCCCATCAGGTCCGGGTTCGACCGCAAGTCGCGGTACTCCTGCGAGTAGGGGATCACGAAGCCGGCCGGGCGGCCTGCGACCACCGCGCCGCTCGCGTCCGCTTGCAAAATGTTCAGGAAGTACGCGCCCTCGGTGCCAATCGGAATCTGCGCCTCGTAACGACCGGGGGAGATCTGCGGCAGCGTGATTTCGCTCTGCCCGTTCGTTGGGTCAACGACCGTCGCGCTGGTCCGCAAGAAGTTCTGATACGTCTTGTCGTCGGCCACGCTGTCCACCGTGATGCGGGCCGTGGACCCCTCCGGCGTAATCTGTACCTGCAAATTGCGGTCAACCGGTACCGGGATCGTCCGCTTGACCACCTGTGACCAGAACTGGCTAAACTCCGGCCAGTTCAGCCAGTCTTGCGCCCAGCGGTTCTTCACGTCAGACGTCCAGGCGACCACGTGACCCAGGCCGTACTGCCATTCTGAGAGCAGCGGGTCCATCTGGTTCGAGACGAGCAGCACCTGACTGGTGGGCTTCGGCGTGGTGGACACGTACCCCAGCAGCGGCGGCATCTGGCTCACGTCGATGCCGTCCAGGATCGGGCTGGTGCCGACCTGCGCCGGGCGGAACGGCTCCTCCACGATGGCCGCGCGGGCGACTTCCTGGGTGTCCTTCACGATCATCTGCGGCACCTCGAAGGGGTCGTTCCCCTCGAAGTAACGGCCCCGGCCCAGGCTGGCGAGGCGCTGCATCAGCGCGAAGTCCGCGTCTGAGCCGACCGCGATGGTCGAGAGCGTGATGCCGTTCTGCTGGAGTTGCTGCGTCAGGCGGTCGTAGTCGCCACCGGACGACAGGCCGTCCGTGAGCAGCAAGATGTGCCGCACCTTCGCCTCGCGCGTCACGATGTCGTTGTAGGCGGCTTCAAGGGCCGGGAAGATGGCAGTGCCGCCGCCCGGCGCAATCGAGCTAATCTGCGCCTGCGCCGTCGCCGGGTCTTCCAGGAAGTTCGTCGGCACGACCCAGCGCGGCGTGTCGTCGAACGAGAGCACCCCAAGCTGATCCTGTTCGCTCAACAGTTCCGTGGCGCGTGCGGCGGCCTCTTTTGCCAGGTCCATCTTGCTGGACCCCGGACCGCCTGCCATGCTGCCCGAAGCGTCGATGACCAGCACCATCGCCACGCTGGCCGTCAGCGTCCGGCCGCGCAAGTCCGAACGGATCGGCAGCGCGTCTTCGAGCGGCGTCTTGTTGTAGCGGCCCACGCCGTAGCTCTGTTCGCCGCCCACCACCACCAGCCCGCCGCCCAGGTTCTGCACGTACGAGTTGATCGCGCGCATCTGCCCGGTCGTCAGGTCGGCGGCCGGCACGTTCGCCAGCACCACGCTCTCATAGCCGCGCAGCGTCGGCAGATCGATGATGGCCGTCTGGGTACTGCGGACATCCACTTCCATGCCGGCCGACCGCAGCGCGTCGGCCAGGAACTGGGTTTCGCCGCCCTCAGACTCGATGAGCAGCACGCGCGGCTTGCCCGTGACGACGGTGTAGCTGCCACCCTCGTTGTTCTGGATGTAGGTGTCGGCGTTGGCTTCGATCTGCACGCGGAACAGGTGGAAGCCCGGCGGCAGCGGCTCCTGCGGCAGCACGATGTTGTTCGTGCCTTGCGTCAGGTTCACCTGCTGCGTTGCCAGCAGCCGCCCATCGGCCAGCAGATGCACGCGCGCCTGGGTATCCTGCGTCGCCTCAATGTTCAGCGTCGCCGAGAACTTCTCGCCGTCGCGCACGAACGCCGGCGTCTCCACCTGTCGTACCAGGACTTCCGGCCCGCCTTGCGCTGCCAGCGGCATGACCTGGATCGGTACGCCAGCCGCCGCCGCCACGCGCGCCTGCTCGATGGCCTTTCCGGTATTCTCGTTGCCGTCAGAGAGCACCACGATCTTGCGCGACATCGTGCTCGGCAGCGACGCCAGTGCCAGCCGGATCGCCCCGCCGATGTCGGTCTTGCCGCCGTCCACAATCGATGCGACCGGGCTGATGGTCTTCGCGGTGCTCAGGGGCCGCTCGACGACCGACTGCGCGCCGAACGCGATCACCGTCGCGCGGTCGCGGTCGGTCATGGCCGTCATCGCGTCGCGCACGAAGCTCATCTGACGCTCGCGCATCGGCGGCGTCACGCTATCGGAGACGTCCACCAGGAACGCCACCGCTTGCTCGTCGGCCCGCCCGATGATGCGCGGTCCGGCCAGCCCCAGGATCATCAGGGCGGCGACGGCGATCCGCACGCCGAGTACCAGATGGCGGCGCTGGCGTGGCAGGTGCGTCCGACTGACCCGGCTGATGAGCCAGAAAGCCGGCAGCACCAGCAGCAGCAGCAGCGCGAGTGGCTGGACGAAATCAATGGTCATGAGGTGGGTGCCTGTCGTGCAGGGTTCTGGGTGTCCGGCGTCAGGGTCCCGGTACTAGGTGTTCGGTAACGGGCAGGTGACGGGCTTCGACGGCGTGCCGGCCTAGGGGTCACCGCCGTTGTGCTCGGGATGACCGCATTGCCTGCAATGCTCCGCTGAGGCGACAGCATGAAGGCCAACGGCCAACCGTCTTCCCTTCTCCCGCTTGCGGGAGAGGGGGCAGGGGGTGAGGGTGATCGAAGTACGTTGTTCATGATTTGCGGTGGAACCAGTACCACTCGAAGAGGAGGAGCGCCAGCACCGGCGGCACCAGCCACATCCAGATCTCGCGGTTGACGGGTACCAGCTCCGGCGTCGGGTTCGCCTGGAGCGTGCGCCCTGACCCGAGCGCCACCGCCTTCGGCCGCACGTCAGACTCGCGCTCGTCCGAAGCGTTGATCGAGAACGGTTCCTCAAGGAGCGTCTGCCCGGCCGCCCGCTGTAACACCGTGTACAGCCCCGGCTGGAACGTCGAGGTGAACTGGATCGCGCGGCCCTCTGAGAGGATTGTCTGGCTCTGGCCGCCGGGCTGGCGCACCACGATCTCCTCGGTCTGCGGCAGCGGCGCGAGCGTCACTGAGGCACCGGGGCGCAGGTCGCGCTGGGTCGCCTGATTGGCCGGCTCCAGGTAGCCCAGCATGTTCGACATCAGGATCGGGAAGGCGGCCGACAGTGGCAGGTTGCTCTGCCGCAGGTCGAACGGGATCAAGACGACACGCTGGCCGTTCTGCTCGCCGGCCATCATCAGCGGGCCGGCGTCGCTGTCGATCAGCGTTCGCATCCAGCCCGGCGGCGTCACCCGCACGGCCCGCGCAATCGCCACGTCTTTCAAATCGACGAAGCGCAACAGCGGGTCTTCGCGCTCCCAGTTGCGAATGAGCGGGCGGCGCATCTCCCCCTCCAGGGTGAACAGCGCCGACTCGGTGGGGCTGATGATGAGCGAGTTGCCGCGCGGCAGCACGTCTGGCGCATAGCCGTCGAAGACCACCACGTCGTACTGGTCCACGTCCACCGCCAGATAGCGGCGCGGGGCCACCCGTGAGACCTCGCCGGCCGGCAGCAGGCTCAACACCTTCTCAAGGAAGACGTTGCCGTTCGTGACCAGCAGGATTTCCGAGCGCCGGCCGACATCCAGCACCGTGTACGCCGCGTTGTCGAGCGGATAGACATCCGTGCCCGTCAGGCGCGCCTCAACGGTCCGTGCGCCCGTCGGCAAGTCCGAGAAGACGTACTCCGCGCTGGCGTCGGCGTCGCCGTCCGCCCCGAGCTCCACCTCGCGGCTCTCCGAGATGTTGCCGTCAACGGTCAGCGCCAGCGTGCCGCGATACGGCGCGCTGGCGTAGTTCCGCGCCCGTGCAAACACCTGATACCGGTTCGCGTTCAGCGGGTCGGCGCGGGCAGAGAGAGCGGTGATGCCCTGGTTCTCACCGCTGCTGCCGACTTGCACGAGTCGGATATCCAGGTTATCGGCTTCCGCGCCGGCGATGGCCCCATAGGCTCCGTCTGTGAAGAGGAAGACGCGCAGACGGCCACGCACGCCATCCGGCGAGGCGCTCGATGCACTCCCAGGGCCGAGCGAGCTTGCCAGCGCCAATGCCTGCCCGATGTCGGCCGGGCCGTACGTCACCTGGGCGGCGTCAATCGCGCGGTCCAGCGCCGCGCGGTCGGGGGTGGACGGGGCCAGCACCTGCGGCTGCTCGCCGGCCAGGATGACCGTCCCCAGCGAGCCGTCAGCCAGATTGCGGACGGCCTCCTTCGCGGCGACCTTCGCGGCGTCGAAGCGGGTGGGCGCTACGTCTGTCGCCTGCATACTTGCGCCGCCGTCCAGCACCAGCACGGCGCTCACGACTTCTTCGGCCTGGGCCACGTAGAACGGGCGCGCCACCGCGAAGACCAGCGCTCCGACCATCAGCAACTGCAAGATCAGCAGGATGCTCCAGTGGAAGCGTTGCCACGGCTCGTGCGCGGCAAGGTCGCGGATGAGGTCTTGCCAGAGGTAGGTGCTGCCAACCTCGAATTCCTGGCGGCGCACTTTCAGCAGGTAGAACAGCACCAGGACCGGAATCAGGATGCCGAGCGCCAGCCCAAGCGGAGCTAGGAAACTCATCGGAGGACGCCCCGGCGGCGCAGGTGGTCGAACAGCACGACTTCGAGGCGCTCGGAGGTCTGGATGCGCTGGTACACCACGTCGTGCCGCGCGCAGAACGACTCCAGCGTGCGCGTCCAGGCGCGGAATCGCTCCTCGTAGCGGTCCAGCGCCTCCTGGTTGAGCGTGATCGGCACCTCGTTGCCCGTCTCGCGGTCAATCAGCGTCAGGTCGCCGCTCATCGACGGGTGGACTTCCTCGGGGGCCAGCACGTGCAGCACCGTCACTTCAAAGCGGCGGTCCAGCAGCCGGCGAATGCCCTGCTCGAACTTCGGCGTCATCAGGTCGCTGATGATGAGCGCCTGCCCCGCTCCTGCCCGACGAGCGTAGTTGTTTAGCGCGGCATCAAGGTCCGTTTCGCCGTGTCCGCGCTCGCGCTGCACGAAATCGATCAGGCCGCCGACCGAGCGCCGGCCCCAGGCTGGCCCGAACGAGGTGGAAGTAGCACCGGACAGCGTGGACACGATCAACTTGGAGTTGCCCGTCAGGACGATGTACCCCAGCGCCGCCGCCAGCTTGGCCGCAAACTGGAGCTTTGAGGGGGTGCCCCAGTCCATCGAGCGGCTGACGTCGACCAGGATGTGCGCCGTGACAATCTCTTCCTCTTCGAACTGCTTGACGTAGAGGTTCCCGGAGCGCCGGTAGATGTTCCAGTCTACCGAGCGCGGGTCGTCGCCGGGCGTGTAGTGGCGGTAGTCCACGAACTCGATGCTGGTGCCCTTGCGAACGCTGCGACGGTCGCCCTTGCCCTGCCCGGAGACGCGGCGGCGCGTGACTAGCGACAGCCGCTCCAGCCGTTCGAGGAAGCCGCCAGCGAGCAACGTTTGCTCAGCCATGAGATGCCCTCACCCCCCCAGCCCCCCTCTCCGGCAAGCGAGAGAGGGGGGGACTGGTACGTGCTCCCCCCTCTCCTGCTTGCGGGAGAGGGGGGTTGGGGGGGTGAGGGAAAGGACGGGCATTACTCTTCCTTCGTCGCCAGCAGCACGTCCTGGATCACGCGGTCGGAGGTGATGCCCTCGGCGTCAGCCTCAAAGTTGAGGATGAGCCGGTGTCGTAGCGCCGGTAACGCCACGTCGCGGATGTCCTCGAAGGCGACGTTGAAGCGCCCTTCAAGGATCGCGCGGATCTTGGCGCCCAGCACCAGCGACTGCAAGCCGCGCGGGCTGGCCCCGTAGCGCGCGTACCGCTTGACGGACTCGGGCGCCTCGGGGCGGTCCGGGTGCGTGCGCGTGGTCAGGCGCACCGCGTAGGCCAGCACCGGGCGGGCAATCGGCACGTCGCGCGCCAGATCCATCATCGACGTGACCATCGGGCCGTCTGCCACCGGCTCGGCACGCGGCGTCCTGGTGCCCGTCGTCCGCTCGGCAATCGTCAGCAGTTCTTCCTCGGTCGGGAAGGTGACGGTCAGTTTGTAGAAGAAGCGGTCAAGCTGGGCCTCTGGCAGCGGGTAGGTGCCTTCCATCTCGATGGGGTTCTGCGTGGCCATCACGAAGAACGGCCGCTCTAGATGGTAGCTGGTCTTGGCGACGGTGACGCGGTGCTCCTGCATTGCTTCCAGCAGCGCCGACTGCGTCTTCGGCGTCGCCCGGTTGATCTCGTCGGCCAGCACCAGATTCGCGAAGAGCGGCCCCGGCTGGAACTGGAAGCCGCGCGCGCCGCCATCGTCAGAGATGACGTTGGTGCCGGTGATGTCGGCAGGCATCAGGTCGGGGGTGAACTGGATGCGGCTGAACGAGAGGTCCAGCACGTCGCTGAGGGTCCGAATCAGCATGGTTTTGCCGAGGCCGGGCACGCCTTCCAGCAGCGCGTGGCCGCCAGCAAGCACGCACGTCAGGATGCCGCGCACGACGTTGTCCTGACCGACAATGACCTTCCCAACCTCGTCTTCAATCGTCTTGGCGACGCGGATGAACTCGGCCGGCGGAAGCTGCGGTGGTGCGGAAGCCATAGCGCGATCCTTAGCGAGCATCAAGGCGAATGATCGGCGAGTGTGCTAAGAGGGTACTGTGTCGCGGCGTTTCGTCACGACAATAAGGGCGAGGTGATGGGTTGTGGAATTGGCGCACGTATGTCGATATGGCCCTCACCCCCGACCCCTCTCCCATGCGTGGGCGAGGGGAGTTTCCGACGATGGTTTCCCCTGTCCTCCTCTCCCCTGTGAGGGTCCCCCCGCGCCCACGCATGGGAGAGGGGGGCAGGGGGTGAGGGGCTGGCCCGTGACCCACTACGGCGCAGGCTCCTGGCCCGGCGACAGGCTGGAGAAGTAGTCCTTCACCAGATCCTTGAGGCCGATGGGAATGTAGTTGTTCTGGACGCTCTGTACGGCCTGCTCCTGGTACTGCGCGTGCACCTGACGGTAGTCAACCTGGGCGTTGTTCTGGAGCGCCTGCTCGGGGTTCGGGTTCTCGATGGCGTCCGTGGGCGAGAACTGGTCGTCCGGGTTCAGGCGCTCCTGGCGCGACGACGCAAACAGCGGGTCGAAGATGGCGTCATTGCGCGGGTTCGAGCCGGTTCCTGCGCCGGAGCCGCCGCCCTCACCCTGGTCGCCCTGCCCCTGTCCTTGTCCCTGGCCCTGACCTTGCCCCTCTCCTTCGCCCTCGCCCTCGCCTTCACCTTCACCCTGGCCTTGTCCCTGTTGGCCCTGTCCCTGTTGGCCTTGCTGCCCCTGTCCAGCCTGGCCCTGGCCTGGTTGCCGCTGGCCTTGTCCCTGGCCCTGCTGCCCCTGTTGACCCCGACCCTGCTGCGACTGGCCTTGCTGGTTCTGGCCCTGTTGCCCCTGCCCCTGTTGCGAGCGCGCCTGCTGGCTCTGGGCCTGCTGCGCCGAGCGGCTGATCTGCCCGCGGCTCTGCTGCATCTGGGCGGCGGCGCGCTCGCGCTCGCTGCTGGCACGCAGTTGGCCTGACGCCTGCTCCAGCGCGTCGGCCGCCTGATTCAGCCCTTGTTGCGCTTCCTGCGCGTTGCCCTGCTCCATCGCGTTGCTGGCCTGGTTCAACCCCTGGCTCATCTGCGGGTTGGCGCGGCTGGCCCGCTGGCCGGCCTGCCGCATCGAGCGCGCCATGCGGTTGCGGTCGGCCTGCGACATCTGGTCCATCTGCTGGCCGATCTGGCGCATCTGCTCGGCGGCCTGCTTGTAGTCGCCGCGCGCCAGGCTGGTGCCGGCGTCACGGGTGCGCGGGTCCTGCGCCATCGAGCCGGCCAGGGCCGCCAGCGCGTCCTGCATGTCCTCGCCGCCCTGGGCGCGCAATGCCTGGAGCCGCTGCTCCAACGCCGCCAGCGCCGCCAACGACTCTTCGGTGTTGCCGGCCCGTTGCTCCAATGCGTTCGCGGCATCTCGGAGCGCCTGCTCCACCTGCCGTAGCTCGTCGCTGTTCTCATCCGCGTTCGCGGCGGCAATCTGGTCAGCCGCCCGCTCCAGGCGCTCGGCCTCCTGGCGGACCGTCTGGGCCACCTGCTCGCGCTGACGGACGGTTTGCTGCATCGGGTTCGGCCAGACGGCCAGCCCGACGACCAGCAGGACCGCCAGCAGGGCGGCGTTCACCTCACGCAGCCGCAGGCGGATCGGGAACGCCTCCAACGGTTCGACCTGCCGCACGTGGCTGACCGCGTCTGACAGTTGCAGGTCGCCCAGCAGCGCCGCGCCCGGCGACACTTCTTCAGCCTTGCGGCGCTCCAACTCCACAGCCGTCGTCAACCGCTGTTTCAGGTTCAGCCGGCTGTCGGTCAGGGCGGCCACGCGCACGGCGTCCGGCCGCCAGAACAGCAGCACCAGCGCCCCGAGCGCGGCCAGCGCCAGCGGCACGGCGGGCAGGGCGACGGTCGGCACGATGTACGGGAAGAAGCGGGCACCGGCCAGCCACAGGAAGTTGAGCGCCAGCCCGATCAGCATCAGCCGGACCGCCCAGGTGGCAATCGCCTGCAGCTTGATCATCCGGCCGATCAGCGTCAGGCGCTCGTACAGCTCCGCACGCTCCGACGCCGAGCGCCCTGGCCGAGCACTGCGCGTCGTTGATCTGGTGGACATCGGGATCAGGCTCCTCGCCCAAAGATTGCCCGCACCCATCGCTGCTCACGCAGGCGGTGGCACGGGTCTATAGCAATGCTGCTCATGAACAGGAACAGCCCGGTCAGCACCACGTACAGCACCAGCGTCAGCGCCCAACGCGGGTAGCGCAGGCCGCGCAGCCCGAACAGATCTTGTTGGGCCGTCCCGTCGATGATCGGGCGGTAGGCGATCGGCAGCGCCTGGGCCACCTGGCTGCTCAGTTGCTCCGGCAGCGCGAACAGCGTCAGCCACGGGTTGAGCGCCAGGATCGGGCGGAACATGCCCTCCATCTGGTTCGACGCGCCGACGATGTAGACGCCGAACGTGCCCATGCCCAGCAGGAAGACGAAGCCGTAGGCGTACAGCGCCGCGACCGCCGAGGTGCGCCCGAGCGCCGAGCAGAACACGCCGATGGACGCGAACAGGCAGACCGACGCCAGCAGCAGCACCGTGGTCAACACCACGTCCACCACGCCGACGCCGCCGAACATCCAGGCCATCGCGAAGCCGGGCACGGCCGTCAGCGCCAGCAGCAGCACGAACGCCACCGAGCCGACCAGCTTGCCGAAGACAATCGAGCGCGAGGCCAGCCCGGTCGAGAGCAACAGGTCAAAGGTGCCCTCTTCGCGCTCGCCGCTGATCGACGTGGCGGCCACCGCCGGTGTGACCACCGCCACCGACGCCAGCAGGCAGAAGGCCATCGCAAAGAAGAGGAACACGCCCCGGTACGCCCCGACCAGGCTCGTCAGGGAAACGGACCCGGCGCCCGGCGCGCTCGACCCAATGACCGGCACTACCGTGGGCACGCTCAGGACGACCGCCCAGAAGGAGCCGAGCACCAACCCGGTGAACGTCACCACCATCAGCGTCAGCACCACGTACGAGAGCCGGCCTTGCAGCCGCGAGGCCAGCTCTTTCGTGACCAGCGCAGTCCAGGTCATCGTCGGGCCTCCGCCGCAACGAACGCGGCATCGCTCTGACTGTAGATGCGTGGGGCGACGGCTGTGTTCCCATGAGACGCGTTCGGCGACGGGCCAGCCGACGCGCTGCGTGATGGGATGGCCAACGCGCTGGCTCGTCGGCCGGCCTCCAGCCATGTCATCCTGAAATAGGCGTAGCCTGTCGAAGGATCTCGTCTCGGAGCCGGATGTCGAAGAGATCCTTCGCTTCGCTTCGCGTAGCTCAGGATGACAGGACTGTGGCATGCCGGACCGTGGGTGCCGTGTGCCACGTCCGTGTATGGGCGCAATGCATCGCGCCAGCCCACGTCTCCCCCTCCCCCTCTCCCGCTTGCGGGGGAGGGGGTCGGGGGGTGGGGGGCGACGGAGGGGGCCATGCTGCATGCGTCGAAGGCGCTCATGCTGACAGCCGTCCGTTGCTGCCTTCGGCCAGCGCCGCCGACAACTCGTCCAGGCCGTCCGGGCCGGGGCCGAAGCGCGTCACCTGCGCGCCCGCGTCCACCAGATGCCCCAGTACCGCCGCCAACCCCTCGCGGTCGCCTTCGTAGACGAACGAGATACCGATGCCCTGCTCGGTCACGTCGAGCACACCCGGCTGCTGTACCAGCAGTTCGGCCAGGTGTTCGCGAGCGCCAACCGCTTCCAGTTGGACCCGCCGTCGAGCCGGACCGTCGCCGGCCAGCGCCGCCGCGAGCGGGATCACACCGGACATGCGGCCCTCGCGGAGAATGGCGATAGAGTCGCAGACCTGGGCGAGATCGGCCAGCAAATGCGTGGCAACGACGAGGGTGATACCCATGCCACGTACTTCTTTGAGGACTTCGACGAGTTCCAGCCGGCCGCGCCCGTCCAGCCCGCCCAGCGGATCGTCCAGCAGCAGGATTGGCGGGTTGTGCAGCAGCGCCCGCGCCAGCGCCAGCCGCCGCCGCGACCCGCGCGACAACCCCGCTGCCTCTTCCTGGCGTAGGTCGTACAGGTCCACCACGCGCAGCATCGTGTCCACCGTGTTCCTGCGCTCCCACGCGGAGACGCCGCTGGCGTGGGCGAAGAACTCCAGGTACTGCGCGATGCTCAGGCGCGGATAGACGCCGAACTGCTCCGGCACGTACCCGATGCGTCGCCGCACCGCCGAGACATCATGGCTGGTGGTCAGGCCGTCCACGACCACGCGGCCACCCGTCGGGCGGACCAGTCCGGCCAGCGCCTGCAGCAGCACGCTCTTGCCCGAGCCGTTCGGCCCGACCAGCCCCAGGCTGGCCCCCTCCGCGACGCTCAGCGTCACATCGTCGAGCGCACGGCGACGGCCATGCTCAATCGTCAGGTGCTCAAGCTCGATCAGCGCCAAGGCCAGATCCCTTCGCGTGGTGCCGTCAGCGCATCAGACCAGACGCGGTGACATCGAAGCGCGTGAAGCTGACGCCGGTGGCGCTGGTGTCCGGCGGCGGCTTGAAGGTGTAGCGGACGCGCACATCGCCGTTTGCCGAGACGTAAGGGGCCATGTCCCGCACCAGGTTGCGGCCGAAGCCGACGATGCGGTCTTCCCACTCGGATCGCTGCCAGTTGTACAGCGACACCTCGCCGAGGGCTGACGGCGCGCCCGGCACGCCGCGCAGCCGCCCGTCAATGTTGACGTAGAGACCGTCGAGCAGGAACGTGCTGGTGCCGGCCGGCAGGCTGAACTGGAACGCCAGCGACTCGCCAGAAGCCAGTTCGTAGCTGCCGAACTGCTGGCGGTTCAGCGACGCTGCGCCGATTTGCCGCCGCCCAATGACCTGCGCTGGCAATTCGCCCTCGTACCCCTTCGGCACCGTGATCGGCAGCGACGAGATCAACAGCGTCGTGTCGAGCGTGGCCGGGCGGGTGTCCTGCACGTCGATGGTCACGGCCGGGGTATCGATCCACCCGAGCAGCGTGGGGCCGTTCAGGTCCAGGCGCGTAAAGTTGAAGCCCGAGCCGAACGCCGAATCCAGAATGTCGCGGCGGGCGCTGTCAGCCGAGCGGCGCGATGAGCCGGTCGAATTGGGGTAGAGCAGGCTGGAGAACGAGGTCGGCGGGCCGAAGCCGGCCGAGGCGCTGCCCTGGAGCGTCATCGCGATCTCGCGGGACTCGCCGCGCCGCAAGTCGCCCACGCGCAACACTTGATAGTCGATGATGAGCGCTGCGTCGTAGATGGCGGTGTCCATGCGGTTGGTGATGGTGCCGACAATCTGCCGCCCGTCCACGCGCAAGTCGGACTCAAGCTGGCCCGGCAGGCTCACTTGACTGTCTATCGTGAACGTGCCCAGTGTGCCCGCCGCAAGCCCCAGCTCCTCAACGGACGGGTTCATGCCTTCTACCACCTTCAAGGCCCAGGGCGGGGTGTCCGGGGCGGGGTCACGCGGGAACGGGTAGAAGAGGCTGTTGATGAGCGACGATTCGGTGCCGCGAATCGCCAGGGTGGTCGGCCGCCGTGACAGCACGCTGACGTAGGTCCGGCCGTAGGCCGGTGCGTTCGGGTAGCCGCGCACCAGCGCCACCTTATTCACAATCACGTCGCTGTCGCGGAACGCGCTCGCCAGCGTGAACGTGCCCACGGCCGCCAGCCCCGTAATCAACGGGATGGTGACAACCGACCAGCCCGGCCGGCCGAACCGCGCCAGCAGCAGGTAGTTCAGCGGCCCAACGACGACGGCGAACAGGGCTAGCCCCAGCATCATCAGGCCGGGCGACGGCCCGCCGAGCGCCGAGATGTCCACCATGGCGTTGCGAGGGATGCGCCCCCAGCCGCTGAACGTGCTGGACGCCGCCGACGCCGGCCCGACCGCGCCCGCGCCGTGCGCCAGGACATGACGCCAGATGCGCGGCGTGCCCGCCCAACTGCGGAGCGGCTCGGCGGTTGGGTCCATTGCCAGGTACATGACGGTGCCGCTGCCGCGCCGTGCCGACGCCATCAGCGGGGTGCCGTCCTGCTCAACGATCATGTTGCCGTCTGCCAGCGTGGCCTGCGACACTAGCCAGGGGCCGGTGTCGCGGATCGGCTCGCCGCCGATCTCGGTCAGGCCGTCCAGGTTCTCCAGGCTGACCAGCCCGGCCGCCTTGACCGGCAGCAAGTCCGCCGGCAGCGCCGTCACCGTCTTCTGCCACGTCGAGCCGCCGACGACGACCATCAGCCCGCCGCCGTAGACCCACGAGCGCAGCGCCTCTTTCTGGCTGTCCAGCATGGTGCTGGTGGCGATGTTGCTGAAGATCATGCAGTCGAGCGAGGCCAGCACTTGCGGCCGGGTCGGCAAGTCCTCAACTTCCAGGTGGGCGATG
This sequence comes from Chloroflexota bacterium, assembly GCA_038318015.1. GTDB lineage: Bacteria > Chloroflexota > UBA6077 > UBA6077 > JACCZL01 > JADZEM01. Next base: position 22,490 of record JBBQBU010000020.1, read on the forward strand.
CGGGTACGGCGCAACGGCGGCGGCAACTCGATCGTCGGCAGGAAGTCGAACGACGGGCCGCTGCGTGAGAGTACGCCGCACAACAGGTCGCCAGCCGCGATGCGCGTCAGCGGCACATCCGTCTCGGAGATGATGGTGCCGCCCTCAAGCAGCCGCGCCTGGATCTTCTGGCCGGCGTTGCGCAGCTCCGCCTCCAGCATGATCCGCTTGTGCGAACGCTTCGGCAGGATGGCCGGAGCGGTGTAGACGGCAGGTGCGCGGGTGTACGTGCCCCGGCTGACGTTCGTGTCGGTGACGATGATTTGGATCTCACCGTCGATGTCCGGGCCGTCGTTGCGGACCTCAACTTCGACCGGCACCCAGCCGTTGACTTTGCCGATGCCGTCGAAGCCGGCCCGCACGGTCATCTGCGCGGACGGGTTCTGCCCAGGGCCAGGGGAATTCTGCTCAGCCGGGGCCGCCGTCGCGGGCACCTGCGCGATGTGTAGCAGGCTCCCGACCAGCAGCGCGACGAGCAGCAACTTCATGGAGACGATCCGCGTCCTATCCTCGGAACGAACCCACGGCGACGAACGCCTGTGGCAAGCACAGACCACCGCAGTATACCAGCACTGTCCAGGGGGACCGACAGCACCGGCCAGGAGAGCGGCGACGGTCCGGGGTGGTTCGGACGCCGCTGACGGCATGGGGAGTGTGTACCCGTGTCATGGCAGCCCTGTCCAGTATTTCGTCGAGCCGATTGCGACAAATTTTCGTTTGGCCAACGCGTGTTTGGTCTGCTGAACGGCTCCCCAACCGTTCCGTGCCCGCCTCGCGTCCGTGAAGGGGCACGCCTCAATCTTAACGCATGCTGTGTAGGACTACGTGGAAGTAGGCACACCGGATGTAGCAAAACACCCAATCCCACCATCTTCACGGGAATTGCGTACATCGGTTCCTGGGAACTGCGTACATCGGCCGTAGCAAGAGCGGTGCCCCGAGTCAGGACGCGGCGTGCGCGACGACGACATGGGCTTCCATCGGGACTGCGAGCATGTCGTCCGTCAGGAAGGCACGCAAGGCGGAGCGAACGTCGTTGACAACTGCTGCGTGCGCCTCGGCAGTGACGCCGCCGAGGGTTGACAACGGCGTTGCCGACAGCTGGACATCCACGAACGTCTGGGCGGATGGGAAACGCGCCAGCAACGACATGGTACGGACCGTGACTGCGGAAAAGCCGGCTTCCTCGACCAGGATTCGGAGCGCGTCGGCGTCGTCGAGCGCGAACGGGGCGCGACGATTGTTCGCGGCTGCCGCCCCGACATGCCGCTCAAGCGCCTGAACAAGCGCGGCCATGCCGGGACTCTGCTCGATCTTGCCCCACACGCAGGCCGCCAGCCGTCCCGCAGGCCGCAACACCCGACGCATCTCACGCAACGCGGCTGGTCGGTCTGAGAACTGTTGTAGCCCTTGCTGGCACAACACCATGTCGAAGGCTGCGTCAGGCAGCGGCATCTGGAGGGCGCTGGCTTCGCACCATTCGATCACGGCACCGTTGGACGGCGGCAGCGACCGCGCGACGTTGAGCATGGCCGCGTTAACATCGAGGCCGACGACGCGGCCGGCAGTGCCCACCCGCTCGGCGGCCAGCCGCGCCACCACGCCGGTGCCACACGCAACATCAAGCACGTGCGCCCCCGGTCCGACCACCGCTGCATCCATCAGCACCGGTGCCCAGGGTGCGAACATCGCCGGAACGAGCTGTCGCTCGTACGCGTCGGCGGCGGTTCCACCAACCTGTTGCCACGGGGATTGCTCTGCCATCGGATGTTCCCTTTCCCGTACTCGGAGCCACATCCCTGCGATCACGTCGCTGTCATGCT
>JBBQBU010000021.1:0-23490 GCA_038318015.1 Chloroflexota bacterium
GATCGCACAGGTAGAGGAGCTCGATGCCCTTGTCGATCGCGCGCTGCACCACCAGGTCGAGCGCGTCCTCGATGCACGCCTGCAGGTCGAACGGGGCGCGCTCGAGCTCGATCTGGCCGGCTTCGATCTTCGAGAAGTCGAGCACGTCGTTGATGATGACCAGCAATGCGTCGGCGCTGGTCTGGATCGTCTCCGCGAGGTTGCGCTGCTCGTCCCCAAGCGTCGTCATCAGCAGCAACTCGGTCATGCCGATGACGCCGTTCATCGGTGTCCGGATCTCGTGGCTCATCGTCGCCAGGAAGTCAGACTTCGCCTTGTCGGCAGCCGTGGCCGCCGTCGCCAGTTCATTCGCACGCAGCGCGGCGGCCTCCAGCGCCGCGTTTGACGCGGCAACTGCCTCGTAGAGTGCCGCGTTGCGGATGGCAACCGCCGCCTGCGCCGCGAACATGCTCAGCGTGTCAAGCTCCTGCGTCGTAAACGCCGGGTCCCCGGCTCCTCGCCACGCTGTCAGCACGCCGATCAGATCGTCCTGGTAGACGATTGGCTGGGCCAGCCCCGACACCGGGTCGGTGCTTGCCAGGGCCAGTGCCGGGGCCGCGCCGGTGCTGAGCAGTTCCGCGTTGCGCGGGTCCACCACCAGACCGGTCCGGTCGGCAGCAGCCTGGGCCGCCACGCTGGTGCTCAATGGGGAGTTGGCCTCCCACGCTCCGTCATGGCGCCCGGCGTGTGCCCGTGGCAGCGGCACACTGTGCGCCCCGTCCCAGATGTACACCGTTGCAGCCCGTGCATTCACCAGGGTCGTTGCGCGCTGAATGATGAGGTCGAGGATTTCCCCCAGGCTCAACTCGTGGGTGATCTCCTGGGTCACGGCCCGCAGCGCTTCAAGCCGGGCGTTGCGCTCCCGCAACTGCGCCTGGGCCGCCGCCCGTTCGGCTGTCCGAGCCGCGAGATTCTGGTGTACCGTTGCCATCTCGCGGGCCAGGTCTTCGATCTCGTCGCCACTCCGAATATCCAGCAACGGCGTGACGTCCTCGCCCCGGTCGATGGCCCGGGTTGCCTCCCGCAACGCCATCACCGGTGCCGTGAGCATCCGCGCCACGACCCACCCGACCAGCGTTGCCACGATGAACGCCACCAGCGCGGTGAGCGCCGCCCGCATGCGTTGTGCGTGGATCGGCGCTTCCACCTGGCTGATTGGCAGCTCCACCTGGACAATCCAATCCGTTTGTAGGACGGGCGCGGCGACGGCCAGGACGCGCGTGCCTTCTTCGTCCACCGTTTCCCGCGCGCGCGGCTCGTCGTCCAGGCTCTCGATGATGGCCGGGGTGTCAGCCAGTTGGGTCAGGATGCGGCTGCGATCCGGCCCCACCAGGAGCGTGCCCGCGCGGTCCAGCACCCGAATCTTGCGCGGCATCTGCCCCTGCGCCGACTCGATCACGCTGCTCATGCGCTGCAACGAGAGTGTTCCCAGCAGCGCTCCCACCGGTCTGCCATCCGCGCTGATGATCGGGACCGTGATCGGGACCAACGGCACTCCGGTGACCTCGCCGCGCTGCGGAACACCCAGCATTGGGCGCTGGGTCCGCATCGCGGTCCGCACATCGGAGTCCGGGCCGGCCGTACGCCCGAGCGGGGACTTCTCACGAGAGCTGATCGCCGCAAGGGTGCCCTGCTCGTTCAGCAATACCAGGACGCTAAACTGCGTGCCCGCCACGCCCATCTGTTCAAGACGCGTGTTGAGCGTCGCATAGTCGCCGGCTGTCAGGTCCGAGATCAAGGCGGGATCGGCCGCCACCAGCCGCAGTGTTGCAATCCTGGCCCCGAGGTGCTCGTCAATCAGGGTTGCGACGTTCCGGGCGAGGCTCACCTCGTCGGCCAGCGACTGCTCATACTCGTGCTGGACGGCGGCCCCGGACAGCACCCCGGCCAGCAGCGCCACTGCGAGCGCCGCGACCAGCCCGAATGATAGGCTGATCTTTGCCCGGATCGAGATGAATCGACCGAGGAACCCCGATTGTTGCCGGGGGCCAACCGCTCCAGGCAAGTCCACGCAACGCTCCGATCACCGGCCACGAGATTGGGTGCAAGCGAGACCGGCGGAGCAGGGTGCCAGGATGACGAGGCGTGTTCGAGCCACCCTTGACACTGTCGGCCTATCTCGTTGATTCAAACGAGCCGTACCACCGTCGCGTGATGGCCGATTTTCAGCGGACGAGTTCGGGTGTCCGTCAGCATGTTGCACCGCGCCAGCCGCCACGCAACCCATCGCGCAGCCCGCACCCCCTGCTGCCGCACGGGGATGCGGGTGGGATGCGGGTGGGACGCGGAGGACGAGCCGCTACGCTTCGGGGCGCGCGACTCGCTGGGAGACGAACGGCGTCGGGTCGTCGCACATGGTCCGCACGCGCGCTTCGCTGGCGGCCCAGACGCTGGCGTAGCCTTCGTGGCGGAGCAGCCCGTGCACGCGGTCCGGGGAGATCAGGAACGTGTCGCGGCCCTCATGGTGCGGCCAATCCCAGGTTTTCGCGGTGGCCTGCATCAAGAAGAACACGAAGCGGCGCTTCTTCCCCTCGTGCTTGATGAGCAGGTCGGCCACCTCAGCCACGACTTTGACATCCAGCCCGGTCTCTTCGATGGCCTCGCGGACAGCGGCGTTCTCTGCGCTCTCGTGCTTCTTCAGCTTGCCCTTCGGGAAGATCCAGCGTTGCTTGTCCGTCAGGCGCATGACGACCTTGCCGTCACAGACGATCACCCCGCCGGCTTCGTAGACGCGGAGCTCTTCGAGGGGCTTCCTCTTCTTGCCTTTGTCCTGCCTCTTGTGCTTCTTGCCCTCGTGGTCGGTACTGTCGGCTGCCGGCGCGCCCAGGCTCAGGCCCGCCTCGTCGTCATCCGCAGAGAACGCCACCCCACCATCTGCTGCTGTGCTCGGTTGCAGGTCGGTCATGCGTCTCCAGGCCTTCGGTCGCTTCCCGGTGGTGTCGGGCGCGGAACGCACTGATCGGTTGTATCATACGGCCCTATGAAGTCCCCCGCAGACGTTGCGCGCCTGGTCAGGGCGCGGTCCCCGCTGCCCCATGAAGAGACTGAGCGTGTCCTGCGCGACTGTTTTGTGCCGGCGCGTGCGGTGCGGTTCGTGTGCGAGGCGCACGGTGCGGACCGGAAGGCCGTGCTAGATATTGGCTGCTCGCACGGGCAACACCTGATGCATTTCGGCCCCGGTAGCGCCGGCATCGACGCGGTGGAGTCGAACGTCGTGTTCGGTCGCGCGCTGGGCTTCGACGTGACGCTCGCCAACATTGAGGACGGGCTGCCGGATCTGGGCCGCCGCTTTGATGCCATCTTCGCCTCGAACTTGCTGGAGCATCTGGTCGCCCCGCACCTGTTCCTCCTCCGGCTCCATCACCTGCTGAACGAGAACGGGCAGGTATTCATCCACGTGCCGACGATGCCGCCGTTGCCGGTGGTGGATCGGCTGCTCAAGCGGCTGATCGGCCACAACGGCTACGTTGCCAGCGAGCATATCAACGCGTTCACGCCGCGCACGCTGGCGTTCACCGTCGAGCGGGCCGGCTACGTGGTTGATGATGTGGTGTTCGTGAGCGCACGCGGGGGCAACCCGCTGTTGCGGCTGGCCGAGCCGCTGTTTCTGGAGGTGGGCATCACGGCGATGGTGGTGGCGCGGCGCAACCCGCGCTTCCAGTACCCGGCCAAGCGCGTCGAGGCATTCGAGCCGCAGTTTGCTGTCGGCGCGCTGCCGGCCGTGCCCGTCGCCGCCCCACGCTAGCACTGGCATCGGGCGAATATTGATGGATCATCCGCCAGCGTCTCTTGCACTCGTGAGTCCTGATCGGCTCTATTCGCGGGCCGAGGTACTGGCGCGGCCAAACCCAGTGCCCGCAGTCAGTGGCGTCTATGCATGGTACTTCAGGCAGATTCCGGAGGCAGTTCCGCTAGAGCTCTGTCTCTCTACTGAAGGCCGCTACCTGTTGTACGTCGGGATCGCCCCAAAAGCTCCCGCGACGGGAGGCAGGCGCCCAAGCCGAACGAACCTTCGCCAGCGCATTCGCGATCATATGAACGGTAATGCCTTCGGATCAACGCTTCGTCTGACGCTCGGGTGCCTGCTCGCTGACAAACTCGAACTGACACTTCGTAGGGTCGGCAGCGGCAGCCGTCTCACGTTTGTGGACGGTGAACAGCGTTTATCCGCATGGATTGACGAGTGCGCCCGCGTGTGTTGGTTGGCAACGCCAGAGCCATGGATTGTGGAAGAGGCATTGATTCGCACCATCTCGCTGCCACTGAACCTGGACCAGAACGCGAATCATCCGTTCTCGGCGACGCTCAGTCAGCTTCGTGCAGCCGCGCGCCAGACGGCCCGCGATCTACCGATTCTCATGGGTTGACGCCGACCTGTTCCCTTATGGACAGCTGTGCACCGGGCGTTGCTCAGCCGGTGGCGACGGCGGGGTTCATCGTCTGGCCGGCGGCCTGGACTTCTGCCAGTTGCCGGCGCACCGCCGCGTCGATCTCGGCGTCAAACACGCGCAGCGCCACGTCTCGACGGAAGGCGTACAACTCGTTGTGGAGCCGTAGGTGCTGCAAGTAGACCTTGCGCCAGGACGGATCGCCCGAGATTGCAACAGCACCGCTCCCCTCGGCTACCAGCCCGCGCGCGACGTACTTCGCGAAATGATCGTTCACAAACGCGCGCATCTCGACAAGCTGATCCTCGTTCGGCGTCGCCTCAGCCCGATTTGACATGTACCAGGCGATGCATACCGCGACGATCAGCAGGATGCCGATGCCAAGCAGCGTGCCGTTGCTGGTCAGCAGCGGGCGAATCGTTTCCCAAGTCATCGTATCCCGTCCCCCCGTGTTGGCCCGGCTGACTCCCGCGTATCCCCGTTGTCCCGACGCGGGCCGCAGGGCGGTGCCGCCTACGCCCCCACTCTAGAACGCCGGAATTCGCCGGGTCAAGCGCCGGGCTTGCGCCCCGCCACCAGATACCCGCTGGTCAGGGCGTCGCTGGGCAGCAGCCGGCCCGCCACAGGCTCCAGGGTCCACAGGAGGCCGCACAGCGCCAGCACGGGCGGTGACACGATGCGGTTGAGCCGCGTCGGCTCCATCACGAGGCGCACCAGCAGCACCAGGAGCGTCTGGTACGCCGTGTGCTGCGGCATGACTGTCGGGTTGAGCGGTGCGAACAGCCGGCTGAGCGTATAGGAGGTGAAGCGCCAGTAGTCCGCCGGCCGGTCGTGGAGCGGGAAGCAGAAGCGGGTGGTCAGGATCAGCCGGCCGCCCGGCTTCAAGATGCGGACAATCTCGCGGGCAGCGGCCGGCGGGTCGATCAGATGCTCGAAGACCTCGGTGCAGACAACGGCGTCCACGGAGGCGTCGGCGAACGGCAGGTGGTGGGCGTCGCCGATCAGGTCCAGGTTCGGGCGTGGGCGGAAGTCCAGCGCAATCGTCTGGCCGGGGATCAGGTCGGCAAACGGCCGGAGGCCCGCCCCCAGGTCAAGGACGACGCCACGCACGCCGCCAAGCTCGCGTTGTAAGAAGGCGTCGATACGATGGCGGCTCAGGCGCTTGCTGAACTGGACCTTCGCGACTGCCGCTCGGTGGAGCACCGCGTACGCCTCCAGGGGGCCGGCGGTCCCGCGTGTGGCCGGCGATCAGCCGAGAGTATACGGCTCGGCCGAGGGCGTTCTGGGTCGGGCGCGCCGGGTGACTGGCGGGTGCCGTCACGGGCGTGCTGTGTCGAGTGCGCTGTGTCGTGCCCCTACGATGGCGCTGTCGGGCGAAACCGCGTTGCGCCCCCACGAGGTGCAGCCCTGGCAGGCACGCCGCATGACTCCGGCGTGACCCCTGGTGCCCTTATTCGTTGACGTAGCCAGAAGATCGCTGCACGTTCGTGTGGCGCGGGGGCGGCTGCCCGGACACAACCTGTCTCGTGGTCGGGCCGGTCCCCGGATGCTGGGGCGCTTGGTTTCGTTTGCAACATTGGTCAGGCGATGACAGGCGGTTTACAATGCGACCGCCCCGCTGGGGTGCACGCGCTGGTACGGCTGCGCGCACGGGTTGGGGCCACCGCTCACTGGCCGCCCCTGGGATGAAGGGATACACGCATGAAACTGCCGATCCGGACGCTGGGGCTGGTGGCGGGCGCATTTTTGATGGGGTCCGCGCTGGCACCAGTGTCAGCCCAACAGAATCAATCAGGTGCTGACGGGCAGGTGGCCGTCCGTTCTGACGGTGCCGTCTACCTGATCTCCAACGGGCAACGCCGCTGGGTCGCCACGGTCGTCATCTCTGATGAGGACATCGACCGCTACCCGGAGGGTGAACCGATCTACGTCGGCCTTGCGCCGATGGGGTCGTCTACACAGGCATCGACTGGCAGCGGCTCGAGCGGGAGCGGGGCGAGCAGCACTGGAACCCGAACGACGGGGTCCAGTGGCAGCGGCTCCAGCGGGAGCGGTAGCAACTCGAACCGCCAGCCTACGGCCACCCCAACCGATGATCTGGATGATGATCTGCCGGTCAAGGTGGATATTGACGGTCCTGACAAGTTCGAATCTGGTGACTCGTTCGCCGTCGTAGTGACGACCAAGCCGGATGCCCTCTGCGAACTGGTCGCCACGTTCCCGGGCGGCAAGGAAATCTCGGAAGACAGCAAGGAAGCCGACAACCGAGGCAAGTGCAGGTACACCATCGAGATCCCCAAGAACGCCAAAAAGGGTGAGGGGACGCTGATTGGTACGGTCCGTGACGGCGGCAAGGTCAACAAGGCAGAAGTCACCTTCTCGGTTACTGAGGGTGACTAGGGGCGCACCCATCGCGTGAGCGACCAGAACCCACCGACCATGCCTGGGCTTCGACGCCACGACTACCGCCACTGGCGTGTAGTCGTGGCGTTTGTCGTCCTGCTGGGTCAGCTTTTCGGGGGCAGCCTGACGGCCACTGCCGCGCCGCTCCCGCCGGCCGACGTGGCAACGTTCTCGCCCGTCGTGCCCCCGGTGCCCCCGGTGCCCCCGGTGCCCCCGGTGTCGCCGGCGGAGCGGCTGGCTCTGCGTGAGGCGGCCGTACCAGCGGCGCGGCAGGCTGCCAGCTCAGGCGCGCTTTACTTCACGGAGACCGGCTTCGCGATTGAGGAGCCGCGCTTCATCGAGTATTTCAATCGGCGCGGCGGCGTCGCGACGTTCGGCTTCCCGATCTCGCGGATCGTCCGCTTCCAGGGCGTGCCGACCCAGTTCTTTCAGCGCGTTGTGATTCAGCTCTGGCCGGACGGCAACGTCCAGCCGCTCAACCTGCTAGACCCCGGCCTGTTGCCGTACACGCGCATCAACGGCTCGACGTTCCCAGCGCCGAATGAGCGGCTGGCGGCGCTCGCGCCGACCCCGGGGCAGCCGGGCTACGCAGCCGAGGTACTGGCGTTCATCCGCCGCAACGCCCCGGAGACGTTCAACGGGCAGCCCGTCCGCTTCTTCAGCACCTTCAACAGCACCGTCACGTCAGAGGTCGCGTTCGGACGAAGCGGCGGCGATGTCAATCTGTTGCCGCTCATCAACCTGGAAATCTGGGGCGTGCCGACCTCGCTGCCGGCCCAGGATCCGAACAACAACGGCTTCATTTACCAGCGGTTCCAGCGCGGCATCATGCACTACGACGAGGCCTGCACCTGCACGCAGGGCCTCCTGCTGGCGGACTATTTCAAGGCGCTGCTGACGGGCGACAACCTGCCGTCTGACCTCGCGGCCCAGGCAAAGGGCAGCCCGTTCGTCGGGCAGTACGCGCCAGACCGTCCGACCGGCCTGCGGCAGCCGACGGTGCTGCCCGGCACTGACCTGACCGCCGCGTTCGTCAAGCAGGATGTGCCGGTCGGCGGGGCACAGTCTTCGGTGTCGGCGTCCAGCGTGTCGGTTGCGGCGTCCGCGCCGGCTGCCTACCGCACACGCATCCGCCTGGGCGACGGGCTGGGCAAGGCCATCGACGTGCTGGAGATGGCCGGGTTCATGGGTCCGCTCGACGCGCTGGTAGATTCAGACACAGATGTGGCGTTCGGGCCGTTGCCGGATACCGTGCACGCCCGCTACAGCCGGAGCGGGAGCAGCGGCAACAGCGGGATTCGGATAATCGTCATCAATCCGCGCTGGCAGCAGAGTGACCCAAAGGCCATCGCCACGCTGCTGGTGCATGAGGCGACGCACTTGCAGGATGACCTCGCCGGCCTCGGGCCGACGACGCCCGAAGGGTGCTACCAGTTCGAGGTACACGCCTTCACGCAGCAGGCGTTGGCGTGGCAAGTGCTGTACGGCTCGGCCGGCAAGGCCCAGCCGACCGACGAACTGGATAGCGAGTTGAATGCCTGGCTGACGGTCCATCGGCGCGGCCCCGGCGAGATCGAGAAGCGCGTGCGACAGTTGTACGTCGCCGCGTGTAGCCAGCCGACCCCGCGCGGCGCACACTAGCGCAGGGTTCGTTCGCCGCCCCGCTCGTCAGGCTACCGCACGCCCCACATCCGGATCGTCCCGTCAGATGACCCGGACACCACGACCTGCCGGTCCGCTGAGGCCGCCACGCTGTTCACGTCTTTCGTGTGGCCCGCCAGCGTCTTCGCGAGGCTGCCGTCAGCCGTTCGCCAGAGCCGCACGGTGCCGTCCCAGCTTGACGACGCCAGCGTCTGGCCGTCCGCCAGAAACGCGACGCTGGCTACGGCGTCGGTGTGCCCCTCAAGCGTCCGCACCGGCGCGCCGTCCGGTAGCCGCCACAGCCGCACCGTCTTGTCGGCTGATGCCGACGCCAGCGTCAGCCCATCCTCGCTGATCGCCAGCCCGTTAACCCAGTCGCCGTGCCCGTCCAGGACGCGCGGCGCGATCCGTTCGGCGGGCCGGAACAGGCGGATCGGCTTGTCGGCGGTGCCGGTCGCCAGCACGCGCGCCTCGGGCGAAAGCGCCAGTGCCGAGACGCCCCACTCGTGTTCGTTGATCGTCCGGACGACTGCGCCGTCCGCGACCCGCCAGATGCGCACCGTCTTGTCGGCCGACCCGCTGAATACATTCTGGCCGGCGTCGCCGAAGCGGACCACGCGCACCCAGTCGGTGTGCCCCGAGAGCGTGCGGATCGCCTGCCCATCCGCGACGCGCCAGAGCTTCACGGTGCGGTCGTCGGAGCCGGACACCAGCGTCTGCCCGTCCGGCGAGAACGCTACGCTGTACACCGCGTCGCCGTGCCCGGTCAGAGTGCGGATCAGGCTGCCGTCAGAGACGCCCAGCAGTTGGATGGTGCCGTTCTCCAGGCTGGCCGCCACCGTGGCACCATCCGGCGAGACGGCGACACCCCGCACCAGACTGGACATGCCCTCGATGGTGGCGACCGGCGCACCGTCGCTCACGTTCCAATAGCGGATGGTGCCGTCGCGCGAGCCGGTGGCGACCGTCGCCGGCTCGCCCGCCTGCCCGCCGACTGCCGTCGTCACGACCCAGCCGGCGTGCCCCTGGAGCGTTCGTAGGGGGGTACCGTCTGCCGTGCGCCAGATGCGCGCGGTGTTGTCGGCAGCGGCCGAGACGAGCGCCTGCCCGTCGGGTGCGAACGCCACGCCCAGCACCCAGCCGGTGTGCCCGGCCAGCGTCCGCAGCAGGCCGCCGTCCGCGACCCGCCAGAGCCGCGCAGTCATATCCTGCGAGGCCGTTGCCAGCGTCTGGCTGTCCGGCGAGAACGTGATGTCCGTGACCTCGTCTTCGTGGCCGCGCAGGGTCGCCAGGGGCGCGCCGCTGGCCGCGTTCCAAATACGCGCCGTCTTGTCTGCGGAGGCCGCCGCGATGCGCTGGCCGTCCGGCGAGACGGCGACGCCGCGCACCATGCCTTCGTGGCCGCGCAGCGTGCGGACGGCCGCCCCGTCTGCGCGTTGCCAGATGCGCGTGGTCATGTCGGCCCCGCCGGACACGAGCGTCTGGCCGTCTGGGGCGTACGCCACACTCCGCACCGCGCCCTCGTGGCCCGCCAGCGAGCGCACGGGCGCGCCGTCTGCTGTCTTCCAGAGGCGCACCGTCCCGTCTGCCGTGGCCGCCGCGACCTCCTGGCCGTCCGGCGACAGCGCCACGTCCCAGACGAACGCGCCGGTGTCCAGGAAGCGCAGTTCGGCGCGGGTGGCGGCGTCATAAAGGTAGACGCCGAACGAGGACGCCACGGCCAGCAGTTTGCCGTCAGCGGAGAACGCCAGCCCGTCCACGGTGCCCTTGCCCCAGCGGGCAACCTCCTGGACGCGCTCGGCGGTGCCCGGCCCGATGGCGAAGCGTGCGAGGCGTTCGCGTGCCTCCGGGCGGTTCGGGTCGAGCGCGGTAGCCCGCTGGAGAGCGGTGCGGGCCTGCCCGGCGTCTGACCCGAGCAGCCGGTCGGCTTTGCCGATCAGCAATGGGTACAGCTTGCCTCGGGCGTCGGCGTCGTCGGGGGCCAGCTGCAGTAGCGCTTCAAGCGCCGTGATGGCGGCCTCGTCGTCGCGGCCGGTGCTGCCCTCGGCCTGCCGGCGCAGCGCGGCGACGGTGGCCTGCCGCTGGCCGGCCTGGGCCGGGGCGTCGTTCGGGCGCAGCTTCAGCGCCTCGTTGAAGGATGCAACGCTGGCATCGGCGTCGCCCCGCTGAAGGGCGGCCTGTCCCTGCCCCACGAACGCCTGGACAAACAGGTCATCCAGGCCGGGCGTCGCGGGATTGGCCTGCTTCGCCGTCGTGAGCACGCCGATGGCGCGGGCGAAGTCGCCGGCCCCGATGGCTGCGCGCGCCTCGTCAAGCGGCGACGCGGCGGCTGCCGGCTTGGCTTTGGCGGCCGGCGTGGGTGCGGCTGGCTGGGCTGCTGCCACCGTCGGCGCAGTGCCCGGACCGGGAGCGGCGACCGTCGTGGCGGGGGCGGCGGGCGACGTTGGGACCGCTGTCGTAGGCGCGGGCGGCTTGGGTGCTGCGGTAGCCCGCGCGACAGCGGGTGTCTCGGCGCGCCGCTCTCCGCGCCAGGCCGTGATGCCGTACCCGCCAACGACCAGCAGCAGCGCGGCCACCATTCCGACGAGCAGCCACGTCTTTCGCCCGCGCTGCTCGTCTGGGACCGGGCTGGGCGGGCCGCCACCGGGTGGCTGGACACTGCGTCCGGGCGCTTCGGCCGGCCCGAGCGCCGACAACGCGACGGTTGGACGGTCCACCGGCGGGGGTGGCAGAGGCGGCGGCGGGGTGGGCCGGGCGGCTGGTGTTGCCGCCGACGCTGGAGGCGTGGGCTGGCCTGGAGCGCGCCCCGCTGGTATGAACGGGCCGCTACGGCCGGCGCCGGCGTCGTCCAGCATGGTCATCGGGCTGGTGAAGCTGCTGGTGCCATCCTCGGGCGCGCTGGCGGCGGCCAGGGCATCCACGAAGCTCTTGGCGTCCGGGAACCGTTCGGTCGGGGTCTTCGCCAACTGGCGCAGCAACACGCGCTCCATCGGCTCCGGCAGGTCGGCGCGGTCGGCACGCGGCGAGGGCGGCGGGGTATTGACGTGGGCGAAGGCGACCGCCGTGGTGTTCGTGCCGTGGAACGGGGTGTGCCCCGTCAGCATCTCGAAGGCGACGACGCCGAGCGCGTACAGGTCAGAGCTGGCCCCGGCGGCGCCGCCGGTCACCACTTCTGGGGCCATGTACTCGGGCGTCCCGACGATCAGCCCGGCCCGCGTCAGTTGTTGCGCGCCTTCGACTGCCCGCGCGATGCCGAAGTCCAGCAGCGTCACGCGGTCGTCGTCGCCCACCACGACGTTGGTCGGCTTCACGTCGCGGTGCACGACGCCGCGCTTGTGGGCGAAGTCCAGGGCTGCCGCCAGGGGCCGCAGCAGCCTGATGATGCGGTCGATAGGCAGCGGCTTGTCGGCGCGGATCACGTCGCGGAGCGAGCGCCCCTCGACGAGGTCCATCACAAAATAGTGGTAGCCGTCCTGCTCGCCCACGTCGTAGATGAGGACGATGTTCGGGTGGCGCAGGCTGGCAGCCAGCATCGCCTCGCGCCGGAAGCGCGCCACGAAGTTGTCGTCAACCGCAAGGTGCGGCGGCAACAGCTTGATAGCCCGCACCGTATCAAGGTCGCGGTGGCGTGCGCGATAGACAACGCCCATACCGCCGCGCCCGAGCGGCTCCAGCAGGTCATACGGGCCGATGCTACGAATGCTCGGTTGATCCAACGCTCCTACCCGCTGCGGACCCCCGCCGGGTGGATCATACACGAGAGCTTCCCCCCTGCTGCGCCGCGCTGACATGCGTCGTCGGCGGCCTGCCTCTCCAGCGTAGGGGGTGGCCGGGGCGGGCGCGGTCCTCCGGGCGACAGTGGCAGCGTTACCTGCCCGACAGTGTGCAGTGCGTCGGCCTATACTGGGCGGGAGCCGAGGCGTGGATGCTGCCGAATGTACGCAGCGGTCGCCTGCACGGTTTCGCACAGTCTGGGAGGGCAGCATGGCGCGACGCGTGGGCATTGAGGGCTACCAGTTCGAGGTGGTAGCGGGCTGGCCGCAGGTTCCCGTGAAGGGTGTGGCGGCATCGGTGGCGTGTGACTCGCAGGGGCGCGTCTACGTCGGCGTCCGCGACATTCCGGCGGCCGGCGGCTTCGGCAACATTCTGCCGGGCGTCGGGCGGATCGTCGTCCTGAACGCCGATGGCTCGTTGCACGGCGACTGGGACGTGCCGTTCTCGTCGCCGCACGCGGTCTGGATCAGCGCCGCCGATGAGGTCTTCGTCGCGGATACGGGCTTGCACACCATCACCAAGCACGCGCACTCCGGCGAGGTGCTGCTGACGCTGGGCACGCCGGGCACGGTCGGCGCATCGGGGATGCCGTTCAATATGCCGACTGGTGCGGTGCAGGCACCCAACGGCGATATCGTCGTATCGGACGGCTACGGCCAGAACTGGATGCACCGCTTCTCCGGCAGCGGCGAGCACATCCTGTCGTGGGGCGGCGGCGACCCGGTGTTCATCCAGAAGTTTCGGGGCGAGCCGGTCACGGGCGTCACGGCGACCGAGCCGGGTAAGTTCAACCTGCCGCACGATGTGATGATCGACGCGAACTCGCAGGTGTATGTGATGGACCGCGAGAACCGGCGCTGGCAGGTGTTCTCGCTGGACGGCAAGTTCATTTCTGAAGTGCAGGACGTAAACCGCCCGTGCGACGTGGCGGTGGATGCAGACGGCATCTTCCACATTGTCGGCGGGGGCGGCGTCGAGATCTGGACGGCAGACGGCACGCGCCTGGGCGCCTGGGGAGAGAAGGGCACCGAGCCTGGGCAGTTCAAGTTCGGGCCGCACGGCTGCTGGATCGACGGAGAAGGCAGCCTGTACATCGGTGAAGTGGGCGGCAACGAGGGGCTGCAAAAGTTCCGGCGCGTGTAGAGGCTGCCGAAGGGGGGCGACGAGGCGCGATACCTGTCGCCCCTCGCCCCTCGCCCAGTAGGCGGGTTTGCCAGCGGCAAATCCCTACGATGCGCGCTCCTCGCCCTCGTCTGCTACCGTACGGCCAGCGCCCTTCGGGGCCAGCCTGTCTCTCGGAGCGTCCTCATGCGACTTAATCCGCTGCGCCAGAAGATCGCAGCCGGCCAGCCCGTCATCGGCCCGATCCTGCAAGAGATCCCCGACTCGCCCGATCTCGTCGAGTTCCTGGGGGCGGCCGGCTTCGACTATGTGATGATTGACGGCGAGCATGCAGGCGTCGGCGTGGCGCAGGCGCGTGACCTTGCGCGGGCGGCGAACGCGGCCGGCATCTGCGCCCTGGCCCGCGTCCCAGACGCCGACCCTGGCCGCATCCTGGCGTTCCTGGATTCTGGCGTGCAGGGCATCATCCTGGCGCACTGCAACACGGCCGCTGACGCTGAAGCGCTCGTGCGGGCGGTGAAGTACCCGCCGCGCGGCATCCGTGGGGCCGCCAGCGGAAGCCGGGCCGCACTATTCGGGTATGGCCCGAGCACGCGCGAAAAGGTGGACATCGCCGACCGCGAGACGATGTGCTTCGGGCTGATCGAGGAGCCGCGCGCCGTTCCGGAGGTCGGGGCGATGCTGCAGGTGGACGGCTTCGACGGTTGCTTCCTGGGGGCCGGCGACATGTCGCTGACGCTCGGGCGCGAATACTACGGGCAGGCGACCATGCACCCCGAGGTGCAGAAGTTGATGGACCAGGCCCGCGCCGAGACGCTGGCCGCCGGCAAGCTCGTGATGGAGCCGTCCGGAACCGGCGCCGGTGCCCGCGTCCTGATCGAGAAGGGCGTGCAGATGGTCGTCGTGCAGTTCGGGCAGTTTTTCCGGGCCGCCTGTAACAGCTACCTGGACGCCGCGCGCGGCTCCTGACGTTCTTGCGCCCCTGCACGCAGACTCCTTGCGCTTTCACAGCAGGGGGTGAGAGGCGCTTTCATGGGGCGCGGCTGCCCTCGCAGACCGCGATGTCACCAGTAGCCTGTCACACAGAATATGAAGGCCTAACACTCTCATCCCGAGTGATGTCGTTGCGCGCAGCGTGACGATATTTGTGCAGCGATCGCGTGCGAGCGCAATCGAGGGATCTCTAGGTCGGGATATCCGTTGCCGAGATCCCTCCGCTCCGCTCGCACGCGCTCTCGTCGGTCAGGATGACATGATTTGCTGCGACACATCAATACTCATGTGACAGGCTACTAGCTATGATGTTCGGTATGTGGTGGGTAGTACGCAACACAGGCGTTGCTGAAGATCTCGGCGGCACCCGAGGGGCAGAAGCTGTTTGAGGACGCCATCGGGACTCGCGGCGTGGCCGAGACGCAAGACGCCGCCTACGAGTCGGTCCGCAAAGCATCGAGCGTGCTCGGCCTGGACCTCCAGACGGAGTTGAGCAAGCCGAAGTAGGCGGCCAGGGGCGGGCGAATCAACGATTCGCCCCTACGAGGGGGCCGGTGGAAGTCGTAGGGGCGCGCCCGCTCCGGATGTCCGATCTGGACCGCGCCGGCAGCCGCCGGCCAGGGCGTCCAAATGACGTCGGTGGCGGGCGACGCTGCCCGGTCGGTAAAATACTGGGCTACGAGCGTATAGAGAACGACTAGCATCTTCGAGAGAAGAGCAAACGAGGAGACGCGTGCTCAAAATCAGGCTGCGCCGGACTGGCGCCCGCAAGAAGCCAAACTATCGTATCGTGGTTGCCGAGTCCACGGCACCGCGTGATGGCAAGTACATCGAGATCATCGGCACCTACGATCCGTTGACGGAGCCGGCGACGATCAAGCTTGATGGCGACCGCGCGAAGCACTGGCTGAGCGTCGGAGCGCAGCCGACCGACCGCGTGGTGAAGTTGATGGCCCGCGAGGGTCTGGTGGAAGCCCCGACCTACGCCGCGAAGGCCAGCGAGTCCGCTGAGGCCGAGCCAGCCGCTGCCGACGCCGAGTAACGGCGTCGGCTCACCCTCGGCTTGCCGTCGTCAGGCACCCTGCCGCACCCGCCCCGCTCCCTGCCGAGCGTACTGTCACCGAAGAAGGGCCAGCTAGACCCATGCGCGAGCTTGTGGAATACCTCACCAGGTCGCTCGTCTCAAACCCTGATGCCGTGAAGGTCGAAGAGGTTGACGCGGGACGCATGACTGTCTTTGAAGTGACGGTTGCCGAAGAGGACGTGGGCAAGATCATCGGCCGGCAGGGCAAGGTGATCCGCTCGATTCGCTCGGTCGTCAAGGCGGCTGCGACCAGGACCGGCACGCGGGTCGATATCGACGTTGTCTGATGCCGCCGGCCAGGGTGAGCCGCTGATGGTCGAGTACGCGCCCCTCGCTGACGGTGGCCCCCAGGGTGATGGTGACGCGTTGGCGGCCGGCGCCGGACTGGCTGACCAGATGCCGGCTGGCGATGTCGCCGGTTCCCCTGGCAGCAGCCGCGCGGACGAGCCGTTGTACCTGATTGTTGCGCGCATCTTGCGCCCGCACGGCGTTCAGGGTGAACTCGCCTGCGAGGTCGTGACGGAGTTCCCGGAGCGGTTCCGGCAGACGAAGCGTGTCTTCCTGGTGCCGTCGTCCGGGCCGGGCAGCGGCGAACCGCTGGCTGGCGGCGTACCACAGCCGTACGCGGTGCAGCAGGCCCGCCTGAGCCAGCACCGCGGGCACGCCGAGGTGATCCTGAATCTTGCGGGCGTCGCCGACCGGGACAGCGCCGAGGCGTTGCGTGGCTGGCTGGTGCAGGTGCCCGCCTCCGAAGCCTGGAAGCTGCCGCGCGGCCGTTTCTACTGGCACCAGATCGTCGGGCTGCGGGTCGTGACCACCGAGGGCGAGGAGATCGGCACAGTCTCTGAGATCCTCGAAACGGGCGCGAATGACGTGTACGTGGTGAAGGCCGGTGGCCGCGAGCGCCTGATTCCGGCCATCAAGCAAGTTGTCAAGAAGATTGCCCCGGACCAGGGCGAGATGGTCGTCGAGTTGCTGCCGGGCCTGTAGAGCGTCACCGTTCGGGCAGGCGAGCAGCATGGGGACAGGGGTCGGCCCCGCAAGCCCGGCCCGTGGGCGCAGCCAGGAGGCGCACATGCCGCGACCGCGCACCTATCGTGTGGAAGCGATCGTCCTCCGCCGCATCGACTTCGGCGAGGCCGACCGGGTGATCGTGCTGTTCACCCGTGAGCGCGGCAAGATGCCGGTTGTCGCGAAGGGCGTGCGCCGCATCAGCAGCCGAATGGCCGGCCATCTGGAACTGTTCACCCAGAGTGAGCTGCAGCTGGCAAAAGGGCAGAACCTGGATGTCGTCACCCAGGCCGAGATGCGCAACCCGTTCCGGGCGCTGCGCGAAGACCTGACGCGCACGTCCACGGCGTACCTCGTGGCTGAACTGGCGGACGCGCTCACCGAAGAGGGCGTCGAGCAGCCCGAGGTGTACGAGTTGATGGCGGCGACGTTCGAGGCGCTCGGCACGACGGATGATCCGCGCCTCGTGGCCGTCCACTACCAGCTCCGGCTACTCGACGTGACCGGCTTCCGACCGGTGTTGCAGCGGTGTGTCCTCTGTGACCGCGACCTGCAGCCCGGCCGGAACTCGTTCAGCCCGTTTCTCGGCGGTGCGCTCTGCCCGGACTGCGCTCCGACCGAGCCGAGCGCCCGCCCTATCGACTCGGACGCCCTGAAGGCGCTGCGGAACCTCCAGCGGGCGGGCCGGCCGGGCACCGTCTCGATTCGGATGCCCGAACACGTGATGCGCGAGGTTGAACGGACCTTGCGCGAGATCATCGAGCGCCACACCGAGCGCCGGCTGCGGACGCCGGACCTGCTGGCGCGCTTGCGGATTGACCACCGGTTCCCGGTGCCGCCGTACCAGCCTTCGCCGGTGATGATCCCGCCGACCGCCCCGGCCACACGGCCTGCGCCGCCTGCCCCGCACGACGAACCATCAATGCCATCAGCGCCAGCGCCTGCCGCCGACCATATGGATCGTGTCCCGGCTGCTGCGCCCGGTGGCCCCTCCGACGAGCCTGCCCGTTCCTGACCCGCCTCCGATCCTGCCGTGACTGAGGAGTGATCCTGCCATGCCGTTCACCATCGAGATCGACGACACGCCGGACGCCGCCGACCTTCGCGTGCTCCACGAGGGCTTGAACGGCCACGCCTTCGCGCAGGCCGGAGCGACGCCGCCGCAGCCGCTGGCCCTCTTCCTCTACGACGACGGCGGGCGCATCGTGGGCGGCGTGTCGGCGCGCACCTGGGACGGTGTGCTGGACATTTCGATCCTGTGGGTGCACGAGGACTTTCGCGGCGAGGGCTACGGCCGGCAACTCATGGCCGCCGCGGAGGCCGAGGGCATGGCGCGCGGCTGCGAGCTGGCGGAGCTACGCTCCTTCGACTACCAGGCACCGGGTTTTTACGCGCGCGTCGGCTACGAGGAGTACCACGTGGTAGACGGCTGGCCGCGCGGGCACCGCCGGCACTTCTTCCGCAAGCGCCTGCTGTGACTTTGTCTGAAGGATGGGTAACGATGGCAACAAACCCGCCGGCGACTTCTGCTCCGGTAGGCAGCGTCGAACAGCTTGAGGAGATCGCGAAGCGGCTCGTAGAGGTACATATCGCGCTGGCATCGAACCTCGACGGTGGGCGAGAGATCCAGACATGGACCCGCCACCAGATCGAAACCTTGATGGCCTATGTGGACAGCGTCATCGACGGTCAGGCGAGCACCCCCGCCTGATCAGACGAGTATGGTGTCCGTTTGTCAGGAGCAGGCGGCTGCTGTAGCTGCGGCCGTCTCAATGACGGTCACGGGGTTAGAAGCCGGCGTCCAGGCGCAAGTCGCGGATGGCGCGGGGGATGTCCGCACGGCCTGGCAGCGTGGGGCCGTGCAGGAAGACGTGGCCGTACTCGAAGGTTAAGGTCTCCACGCCCTGCAAGTCGATCACCCAGATGGTGCGATAGTCCGTCGCCAGCACTTCCGCCGTTGGCGCGTCCTGTACCAGCGTGCGGGCAATCTTCGGGTCCAGGATGATCGCGTAGCGCGCGGCCGTCGGGCGCAGCATCTGGCGGCGGGCACGCCCCTCCAGTGAGTAATCCGTCTGCCCGCCGAACGACTCGTACAGCCAGCCGAAATGCCCGTAACGGTCATTGCCCACGCCGTATACGCGGTAGTCCGTCAGATAGTAGCCGGCGTGCCGGAAGCTGCCCCAGGGGCTTGCCTCGGCCAGCACGATGGCCTCTTGCGGCGTGTACTGCGCCAGGAACGGCGGGACCGCCTGCCAGAAACGGTCGTTGTCGCGCACATCCACCATTGAGGCCGCTACCGGGTCGTTCAAGAGCGCGTGCGCCGTGCGGGGAGCCAGCGCCACCGTCAGGATGTGCGCCGCCGCCAGAACGCCAGCCACCAGCGCCGTCGCCAGCCCCGGCGTCAGCCGAAACGAGCGGGCCAGGTGCTCGCCGGCCGTCTCGACATACCGTGCCAGCAGCAGGCACAGCGCCGGCAGCACCAGCAGCAAGTAGCCAACCTGCCCGATGTGCCCGAACACAAACACCGCCAGCGCCGGCCCAGCCCAGAGGCCGAGCACCGCCCAGTGGCGACGGCTCAGGGCGGGCGGCCGGACACCCCGCCGCCAGAACGCGAAGCCGAACAGCAGCAGCCCCAGGTTCAGGCCGACGAGCAGGCCGCCGCCGACCTGCACCAGATTTCCCAGGACGGCCGGCAACCCACCCGAGAACACCGAGGTCTTACTGCCGACGAAGCCGAGCAGTGATAACCCGTTCGTCACGTACTCCAGCGGCCCGCCAGCCAGCCAGACCAGCGGCACCAGCCAGGCGATGCACGTCAAGGCCAGCACCGCGCAGCCGCGCCAGACTGCTCGCCGGCCGCTCAAGGCGGCCACGTACAGCCAGAGCGGCAGCACCAGCACTAGCGTAGACTGCCGCACCCCGCCGGCCAGCCCCAGCACCACCGCCGCTGCCAGCACCAGCCGCTCACCGCCGCCCGTCAGCGACCGCCAGCAGAGCCACGCCACCACCAGCAGGAACAGTGACTCGACGGCGTAGGTCAGGGCGACGATGCTATAGTACCAGACCAGCGGCGACAGCGCGAACAGCGTCGCCGCCAGCAGCGCCGTCCGCGCACCGATCATCTCACGGCCCAGCACGTACAGCAGGGCGACCGACAGGCTCCCGGCGATCAGGCTGGTCAGTACGAACGCCGTGTTCGCGTCGCCCGTCATCCAGGTCAGCAGGCGACCCCAGCCGACGTACAGGATGTAGCCCGGCGGGTGTGGCTGGTGCCGCGCGATGTCGAATGAACGGGTCGCCAGCGCAAACTGGACGGCGTCCCAGTTGACGAGCGCGTTCGAGATGAACGGCAGGCGCAGCAGGAACGAGAAGACGAACAGCGCGACGGCCGGCCCGAGGTCGCGCTGCCAGTTCTTAGCGTCAAGCGGCCGGGCCAGCGCCACCCGCGCCGGCCGCTCATCGAGGACCTCGGCCCGCAGTTCGCCCCCCGTATCGGCCGCTGCCGGGGGCCGTCCGCGCCCACGGGCACGGTCATTGCGTGGTGCATTTCGTTGCGACCCCGGTTCTGGCGCTCCTATCATGGCTGACAGGGCCAATGCGACGGGCCACCAGGGCCAGCGGCGCACGCGGGCAATGATCGGGGGCCAGTCAGCAGGGTGATCAGCGAAAAAGCGGGCAGCGCTGCGACCGGCAGCCGCATCTCGGCGTCAGGACGCACGGTCGCCGTGGTGCGCTCGCTCAGACCGAAACAATGGACGAAGAACCTGCTAGTCTTTGCGGGCCTCGTCTTCACCTACAACTTGCTCAACGCGGGCATGCTCACTCGGGTCATCCTTGCGTTCGTCGCCTTCTGTGCGCTGTCCAGTGCCGGCTACCTCTGGAACGATCTGCGAGATGTCGCCGCCGACCGGCTCCACCCAACCAAGCGTCGCCGCCCGATAGCCGCCGGGCTGGTGCAGGCACCGCTGGCCGTGGCGCTGGCGTTGGTGCTCGGCACAGCTGGGTTGCTGTTGGCGTGGTGGCTCGGCACGTCGTTCCTGTTGGTCGCCTCGTTGTACATGCTGCTCACGGCGAGCTACAGCATCTGGCTGAAGCATCTCGTGCTGATCGACGTCTTCGGCATCTCAGCGGGGTTCGTGCTGCGAGCCGTCGGGGGTGCCGTGGTGATCGGGGTGCCGGTCTCACCGTGGCTATACGTTTGCACGGTGCTGGTGTCGCTGTTCCTGGCGTTGGGGAAGCGCCGCAACGAGTTGGAGCTGCTGGAAGAAGGCGCTGCCGGCCACCGCAAGAACCTCGAACAGTATAGCCTTGAACTGGTCGATCAACTTATCTTGATTGTGGCATCGGTCACGATTATGGCCTACTCCCTGTACACGTTCTCGGCCGAGAATCTCCCGCGCGACCACTCGATGATGTTGACGATCCCGCTGGTGGTCTACGGACTGTTCCGCTATCTGTACCTTGTGCGAGTGAAGCGCCAGGGCGGTGCCCCCGAGGACTTGCTGTTGAAAGATCCTGGCATGCTCGCGACCGCGATCATCTGGGTTGGCCTGAGCGTGGTGATCCTGTACGTCATGCCGCACTGAGCGCGCAGAAGCGCCGTGCACGATGCGGACCACACTTGCGTGGCACGTGGCGCGGAGTGTAGGGCGAGAGCAGCCAACCAGTGCGTCCACGCCCTGCGACCGAAGGCGCGCACACCGAAGTTCCTGGACCCTGCCTCCTGCCTTCTCGTCCAAATTCTCCCGAGTCGCCAGTGCGCCGTGCTATGATCGGCCCCACTCATGCAACGTTACTCCGCGCGCGACATCATCGTCCTGGTCGCCATTGGGGCGCTCTTCGTCTTGTACTTCGGGCGCTCAATGGGCCGCAGCATTGAAGAGTTTGTGCTCTTCATCCTAGCGCTGATCGTCGCGGTCACGTTCCACGAGTGCGCCCACGCCTTCGTGGCGCTGCGCCTCGGGGACGCGACGGGCAAGTTGCTCGGGCGCGTCTCGCTGAACCCGATTCGCCACCTGGACCTGTTCGGGTCGCTTGCGTTCCTGTTCGTTGGCTTCGGCTGGGGCAAACCGGTCCCGGTCAACCCGTACAACATGCGTGGCGTCAGCCCGGCAGTGGGTTACGCGCTCTCGGCGCTGGCCGGGCCGGCCTCGAACGTGCTGCTGGCCTTTCTCGTAACCGTGCCGTTTCGCCTCGAACTAATCAGTGCGTCGATGCTTGATCCGTACACACTCGAGTTCGTCAATCAATTGTTACTGGTGAATGTGCTGCTTGCCGCGTTTAACTTCTTGCCCATTCCCCCGCTCGACGGGTTCAGTCTGGCGCGGCTGGTGTTGCCACGGCACATCACTGGTTGGTTGGAGCAGTACGGCATGTTCATCTTGATTGCCTTGGTGTTCCTTCCACAATTCTTTGGTAGGCAATTCGATCTGTTGCGGGTGTTCACGACACCGATACAGACTGCAATCTGGTCGCTTATTCGCTTTGGCATGTAGTTGACGGTGGTGTCTAGCGGATACTGACCGGCTCGTTCAGGAGGTAGTACGGTGGCGAAGATCGCCTTCCAACAGGTCACGATCATCGGGACCGGCCTGCTCGGGGCATCGCTGGGGCTGGCTCTCAAGCGGCTGTCGCCGGCCCCGCGCGTCATCGGCTGCGACCTAAACGGCGGCGCGCGCCGGGACGCCAGCAGCAAGAAGGCTGTCGATAAGGCCACCGGCAACGTCATCGACGCCGTGAGCGGCTCCGACCTCGTGGTGATCGCAACGCCAGTCCGGGCCATCGAGATGGTGCTGCGCGACATCGCGCCGGCCCTGGCACCGGGCACCGTCGTCACCGACACTGGCTCCACCAAGCGCCAGATTCTGGACTGGGCGGCGCAGTACCTCCCCAGCACCGTCAGTTTCGTTGGCGGCCACCCGATGACCGGCCGCAACACGGCCAGTGTCAGCGGGGCCATGGCGACCCTCTTCGAGAACGCCGTTTACTGCGTCAGCTCGCCGCCGTCCGCCGAGGCGAAGGCCGTCGAGAACATCGTCAAGATGGTGGAAGCCATCGGGGCGACCCCGTACTTCGTCGAGGCTGACGAGCACGACGGGCTGGTCGCCAGCATCAGCCACCTGCCGTACCTCGTGTCCACGGCCATGATGCGGATTGCGGCGACGGATCGCGGCTGGCGCGAGGCGAAGACGATTGCGGCCGGTGGCTTCGCGACGGCCACCCACTTGACGGACGCCGACCCGCGCATGTTTGCGGACATCTGCCTGACGAACCGCGAGCAAGTCTCACGGCAGATCTCGCGGATGATTGACGAACTGGCTGACCTGCGGGACGCGGTGGAGCGCGCTGACGAAGGTCTCTACGACCGTTTCGTCGGGGCGCGGCAGTACCACGACGAGTGGCTGGCCGGCCGCTCCGCCGACGAGCCGGCCCCGGCCTACTCGGCCGCCGATCTGAAGCCGAGCAGCATGTTCTTCCCGTCCAAGCTGAGCGAACTGCTGCGGCGCAACGACAAGAAGTAGGCAGACGGACCGGCTGCGCGGATGGCAGGTGTGCCGGAACCCTGCCGCCCCCAATGTCATCCTGAGCCTGTTGCGACGGATCTCATAGATCTGACCGAGTCAGCACCACGGGCCTTGGACTTCGACGCCTGGTGTGAAAGTCGGTGGAAAGTGAGATAACGATTCGGGGGCGAGTTGGCAGCGGTGTTGTGTTGCGGGTCCGGGTGGTCGCCCAACGACTATGAGCCGGTGGTCGCGCTGCTGCGCCGTGGGTGCGGTGCGGGAGTTGACGGAGAGCGTCCGGAGTCGTACCCCCCGTACCGCAATGGTGACTCCCATCCTGAAAGGCGGCCCTCCCGATGTTGGACCTGGACACCGTCCTGACCACCTTGTACGTGCCGGTGGACGGGTGCTGCAAGGCGCTGCCGGGTGCCCCCTGCGTTGTTGCGGAGGGCGACTGCCGGTGGCGGAACTGAATGCGGTGCTGCGTGGGTGGGGCACCTACTTCCGAGTGCGCAGCGCCAGCCACGAGTTC